>JACQFK010000370.1 GCA_016200125.1 Planctomycetota bacterium | reverse complement strand
GCGGCCATGGACCGCAACGGCTGGGTGAAGGCCCGCGCCGCCCGCGCCCTGGGGGTCACCGAGCGCATCCTGGCCTACAAGATGAACAACCTGGGCATCGAGAGGCCGGTCTGACCGTGGGGCCCCTGAATTCTGCGGATCCGTCGCCCCTCCCGGCCTCCCGCATCCTCTACGTCGAGGACGATCCGACGTCCATCGTCGCCGCGCGCTCCATCCTCCTTCCGGAAGGGCACGTCGTCGATGCCGCGACCACCGGCGAAGAGTGCCTCGAAACCTGCGCCCTGCGGGTGCCCGATCTCGTCCTCCTCGACCTCGGCCTGCCCGACGGCTCCGGGCTGGACGTCCTCAGGAGCCTCCGCCGGGACCATGCCGAGCTGCCCATCATCATCCTCACGGCCTCGGAATCGGTCCGCGACGCCGTCGCCGCGATCAAGCTCGGCGCGGTGGACTTCCTCAGCAAGCCGATCGACCCGCAACGGCTCTCCGTCTCCGTGCGGAACAGCCTCCAACTCCGCCAGCAAAAGGAGGAGATCGAGCGCCTGAAGGTCGTCACCGGCGAGGGCGCGAGCAAGGTCGCGATCGACGAGGTGCTGCGCGACCTCGTGCAGCGCGGAGGCTCCGACCTGCACCTCAAAGCCGGCCGCCCGCCGCTCCTGCGCGTCTCCAGCAACCTGATCCCCAGCTCGTTTCCGGTCCTCGACGACACGGACGTGAACGCGATCCTCCGGGCCGTGCTCGGCCGCGAGGGCTACCGGATGCTCCGCGAGGACTTCGAGTGCGACCTGTCCTACGAGCTTCCCGGAGTCGCCCGGTTTCGCGTGAACGCGTTCAAGCGGATGGGCCGCTTCGGAGCGGCGTTCCGGACGATCCCCCTCATGATCCCTACGATCGACGCCATGAATCTTCCTCCCGTGCTGAAGGACATCTGCAAGGCTCCCCAGGGGATGGTGCTCGTGACGGGGCCGACCGGCAGCGGGAAGTCGACGACCCTCGCCGCCATGATCGACTTCCTCAACCAGTCCCAGCCGCTCCATATCGTCACCATCGAGGACCCGATCGAGTTCGTCTACACCGACCAGCAGTCCACCATCTCCCAGCGCCAGCTCGGGAGCGACGTCAAGTCCCTCCAGGAAGCGCTTCGCCGCGCGCTCCGGCAGGATCCCGACGTCATCCTCATCGGCGAGATGCGCGACCGCGAAACCATGGAGATGGCCATGCACGCCGCGGAAACCGGCCACCTGGTCTTCTCGACCCTCCACACGAACGACGCCAAGCAGACGCTCGACCGGATCGTAGACGCCTTCCCTCCCGAGGCCGCCCACCAGGTGCGCTCGATGCTCGCCCTGACGCTGCAGGCCGTGGTCAGCCAGCGGCTGGTGCGGCGGGCCGACGGCCAGGGCCGCGTCGCCGCCATCGAAGTGATGATCAACTCCCCCCAGGTCCGGGAGCTTATCGCGGAGGGAAAGAGCGGGTCGATCGAGAAGGTCATCGCCCAGTCGGGCGATTACTACAAGATGCAGACTTTCAACCAAGCGCTGGCGAAGCTGGTGCTGTCGAAAACGATCTCCGAGGACGAGGCGGCCAGCGCCTCCGCCAGCCCGAGCGACCTCAAGCTGATGCTCCGCGGCATCACCGGCGGCGGCACCACCACCCTCAAGCCCGCGAACGCCGCCGCACCCGGCAGCCCATCCCCCGACCTGAAGCCCCTTTCGACGTCGCCCGGCCTCAAGATCAATCGCAGCTACTGACCGGCGGGGAAACGGGAACCGCGCCGCGGTTTGATCCATTTTTGGAGGGAGTTCCGACAAAATTGTCGCCTCCGGCCCCTCCCCCTTCTGGAGCCGCCCTCCCCGGCTTGGCACGACATCTGCTCTATCGGCATCCATGAAAAACCTCTCCCGCATCCTGATGGTCGAAGACGAACCCGACATCCAGGCCGTGGCCGGGCTCGCCTTGCAGGCGGTGGGCGGCTTCCAGGTCGAGATCTGCTCCTCGGGCCCCGAGGCGCTGGAGAAGGTCCTGCCCTACGGCCCCGACCTGATCCTGATGGACGTCATGATGCCCGGGATGGACGGGCCTGCGACGCTCCTGGCGCTCCGGTCGAACCCCGCGACGGCCGGCATTCCCGTGATCTTCATGACCGCGAAGGTCCAGTCGCACGAGATCGCCCGGTTCCTCGAGCTCGGGGCGATGGGGATCATCGCCAAGCCCTTCGATCCGATGACGCTCGGGACGACGATACGAAACCTTTGGGAGCAGAAAGATGCCGGAAGCCGTGAATGCCGTCCAGGCGCAGCTCGCTAGGCTGAGAGAGAAGTACGGGCGCGCGCTCCCGGAGAAGATCTCCGGTCTCGAAGCGGTCTGCGCGCCGGTCCTTGCCGGACCCTGGGAGGAGCAGGCCTCCTCGACCGCCTACCGCCAGGTCCACAGCCTGGCCGGGAGCAGCGGCACCTACGGGTTCCCCGACATCAGCAGCGTCGCCCGCGCCGCCGAAGTGCTGTTCAGGGAGTGCCTCGAGTCGCGCGCCCCCCTGGCCGCCGCCCAGAAGTCCCAGGCGGAGTCTCTGATGCTCAAGCTCCGGGAGATGGCCGCCGCCGCGGCGCGCCAGATTTCCGCATGAGCCCGATGACACTCCGGACCCGCCTGCGGGCGCTGATCCTGGCCACGAGCATCGTCGCCCTGGGGCTCGCCTCCGGCGCCTTCCTGGCCTACGACTACTACTCCTTCCGCCGCAGCACGGCCTCCCGGCTTCAGTTCCTGGCCGATCTGGTGGCGCCCCAGGCCGCCGCCGCGCTGAACGGCCGCGACCGGCGCGCGGCCTCCGAGGCCCTCTCCCGCCTCTCCCAGGCCCCCCACATCGTCGGCGCCGCCGTCTACGCCGACGACGGCTCCCTCCTCGCCCGCCTCCTCCGCCCCGACGCGCCCGACGAGAGCGTCCCCCGCCGGGCCGGCCCCTCGGGCCTCCGCGCCGAGCAGGGCGACTACAGCTTCTCCCGCCGCCTGGAGGCGGACGGCCGGCCGCTGGGCACGCTGTACCTCCGGGCGGACCTCGAGGAGGCGGCGACGCGGCTCCGCTTGAACGCGTCCATCGTGGGATTCACCCTGCTCGTCCTCGTGGCGCTCTCCTACGTGCTCTCCTCCCGAATGGTCGGCTCCATCACCCGGCCGATCGCCGGCCTGGCGGAGATCGTCAACGCCGTCGCCGCGCGCCGCGACTACTCGCTCCGCGCCGAGAAGCGGGGCCCGGCGGAGCTGGGGGTCCTGATCGAGGGCATCAACGACATGTTCTCGCAGATCCAGGTGCGCGACGGCGCCCTGACGCTTGCCCGCAACGAGCTCGAGAACCGGGTCAAGGAGCGGACCGCCGAGCTGACCTTCGTGAACCAGGAGCTCTCCTCGGAGATCTCCGAACGCAAGCGCGTCGAGGCGGAGCTGCGCGAGAGCGAGGAGCGCTACCGCCAGCTGGTGGAGTTCTCGCCCGACGCCATCCTCATCCTCGACGGACAGCGGATCCTTTTCGTCAACGGCGCGGCGCTCCGCATGTTCGGCGCCCGGACCCAGGCCGATCTGGTCGGCGCCCTCTTCCTGGAGCGCGTGACCCCGGAATTCTCGGAGATCGTCCTCGGCCGCATCCGGAAGGTGATCCAGGAGCATCTCAGCACCCCGCCCCTCGAGGAGCGCCTCCTGCAGATCGACGGCACGCCCTTCGACGCAGAGGCCCAGGAGACGCCTTTCATCTATCTCGGACGGCCCGCCGTCCAGGTCGTCGTCCGGGACATCTCCAAGCGCAAGGAGATCGAGCGGATGAAGGACGAGTTCGTCTCCGCCGTCAGCCACGAGCTGCGCACGCCCCTCACGTCGATCCAGGGATCCCTCGGCCTCGTCGCCGGCGGGGTCACCGGCGCGCTCTCCGCGACCGCCAAGCCGCTCATCGACATCGCCTACAAGAACTGCGGCCGCCTCGTCCTCCTGATCAACGACATCCTGGATTCCGAGAAGATCGCGGCCGGGAAGATGAAGTTCGTCCTCAAGGAGCAGGAACTCGGGCCGCTCCTCGATCAGGCGATCGAGGCCAACCGCGGCTTCGGGGCCCAGTACGGCGTGCGCTTCGAGCTGGGCAAAACCGTCCCCGGGGCGAAGGTCGAGGTCGACGCCGACCGCATCATTCAGGTGCTTACGAACCTCCTCTCGAACGCCGCGAAGTTCTCGCCCAGCGGCGAGGTCATCACCGTCTCGGCCCGGCGCGAGCTGGGGCGGATCCGCGTCGCCGTCACGGACCACGGCCCCGGGATCCCGCCCGAGTTCCGCAGCCGCATCTTCCAGAAGTTCTCCCAGGCCGACTCGTCCGACCGCCGCGCCAAGGGCGGCACGGGACTCGGCCTGAGCATCTCCAAAGCCATCGCCGAAAAGCACAGCGGATCCCTCTCTTTCGTCAGCGAGGTCGGCAAGGGGACCACCTTCGTCATGGATCTGCCGGAGACGGGGGCGCCGCCCCCCGCGCCGGCGGCGGGCCCCCGGGCTCTCGTCTGCGACGACGAGCGCCAGGTGGCCGACATCATCCGCATCGTCCTCGAGCGCGAAGGGATCCGGGTCACCACGACGGAGAACCTGGCCGAGGCGGGCCGGCACCTGGAGCAGGGCGGCTTTCAGCTCCTGACGATGGACTTCATGCTGCCCGACGGGAACGGGGTCGATTTCATCCGGGAACTCCGGAACTCCGGGAAGGACAGGGACCTGCCTATCCTCTTCATCTCCGAACTGGCCGGGTCGGCCCTGACCCTCGGAGGGGCCGCCTTGGGACGGGTGGAGTACCTGGACAAGCCCATCGACCTGTCAAGACTCGCCTCCGCGGCCCGGGCGGTGCTGCAGGGAGCGATTCCCCTGACGGAAGGAGCCCATCCGTGAGCGAGGCGCTGAAGCCCACGATCCTCTGCGTCGACGACGATGCCGACATCCGCGAGTGGCTGGAGGCCGTCCTCAGCGCCCGCGGCTGGGACGTGATGAACGTCGGCGGCGGTCGGATGGCCCTCGAGGTGGCCCGCAAGCAGCCTCCCGATGTGATCCTGCTCGACGTGACGATGCCCGATCTCAACGGGTACGAGGTCTGTGCCCGGCTCCAGGAGCACGAAAGCACGTCGAAGATCCCGGTCATCTTCGCGACGGCGCTGGACGGGGAGCAGGACAAGATCCGCGCCTTCCAGGCCGGCGCCGCCGACTACCTGGTCAAGCCGATCCAGGAGAATACCCTGTTCCAGATCGTGGATCTCCACCTGCTGACCAGCCGGCGATGGAGGGAGCTGAGCGCCCCCGCCCCCGAGAAGCCGGCGGAAACCAAGGTCGAGACCACGACGGGCGCGGCCCGCTGGAACGCCCGCCTGAAGCCGACGGAGTTCACCCGCTTCAAGGAGTACCTCGGCGCCCGCCTCAACCTGCCGCCCGACGTCCGGAACGCACTGGGCCGCCTGAACTCGCGCGAGCTCTACTCGCAGGCCGCCGGGCTCAAGATTCCGGAACGGGCGATCGCCGAGTCGGTGTCGCAGTTCCTCTCCCTGCCCTTCCGCGACCGGATCGATCCCAAGGCCGTGAGGCTGGGCGCCCTCCCGACCGCCTTCTGCAAGGCGAAGGGCATCGTGCCCCTGGCCGGGGAAGGATCCGGAGCGTCGTTCCTGCTCAGCAACCCGTTCAACTGGGACGTCCAGGAGGCCATCCAGGGCCTGATCGGGCGGAACGATTCGCCGGCCCTGATGATCGCCGAGCCCGCCGCCCTCCGGAGGCTGCTCGACCCCGAGGCCGCCGCGGCCGAGGCCCCTCCCACGATGTCCGAGCTCGAGAAGCGGCTGAAGGAGGAGTATGTCCCCGTCGTCGACGCAGCGGTCAACCGCGAGACGAACGAGGAGTCGGCGCCCGTCATCCAGCTGGTAAACACCCTCATCGAGGCCGCCTACGCCCAGGGCGCCTCCGACATCCACATCGAGCCCGCGGAGGAGGAGGTCGTGGTCCGCTACCGGGTGGACGGCGACATGAAGATCGTGAACCGCTTCAAGCCTCCCCGCCTGATCCAGCCGCTGACCGCCCGGATCAAGATCATGGCCGGCCTGGACATCTCAGAGCGCCGCCTGCCGCAGGACGGCCGCATCGTCTTCAAGAAGTTCTCCAAGTCGGGCGGCGATTTCGACCTCCGCGTCGCGACGGCGCCGATGAACTACGGCGAGAAGGTCGTGATGCGCATCCTGGACAAGCAGAAGTCCGTCCTCCCCCTCGCCGACCTCGGCTTCTCGGCGCGCAACATGGCCCTCTACAAGGAGAAGATCGCGTCGCCCTACGGCATGGTCCTCCACGTGGGCCCGACGGGCTCGGGCAAGTCGATGACTCTCTACGCCGCGCTCAACGAGATCAAGAACCCCGCGCTCAACATCCAGACCGCCGAGGACCCCATCGAGTACACGCTCCCGGGCATCAATCAGCTGCAGACCCACAAGGAGATCGGCCTGACCTTCGCCCGCGCGCTCCGCAGCTTCCTCCGCCTCGACCCCGACGTGATCCTGGTGGGCGAGATCCGCGACAAGGAGACGGCCGACATCGCGATCGAGGCGTCGCTGACCGGCCACCTCCTGCTCTCGACGCTCCACACCAACGACGCCCCCTCCACGGTGACCCGCTTCGTCGAGATGGGCGTGGAGCCCTACCTGTTGAGCTCCTCGCTGCTCGTCATCTGCGCCCAGCGCCTCCTGCGGCGCCTCTGCAGCGCCTGCAAGGAGTCCTTCGAGGCGGACGCGGTCCAGAGGAAGCTGGTCGGCGTCCCCGCCGGCCGGCCGCTCACGCTCCACCGGGCCCGCGGCTGCGAGAAGTGCAACCGGAGCGGCTACAAGGGGCGCATCGGCATCCACGAAGTGCTCGCCCCCGACGACGAATTCCGCGCGGTCGTGAACGGGGAAGACGTGACGACCGAGCGCCTCAAGCGCCTCGCCGTCGAGAAGCTGGGCATGACGACCCTCTTCTGGGACGCGATGGAGAAGGTGCGGCAGGGCCTCTGCTCCCTCCCGGACGCGCTGGCGAACGTGCGGCAGGATGAGTTCGACTCGCGGCCCCGCTGGATGAGGGAGGAGCTGGGCTAGGGACGCTCGCGTTCGACGCGCAGTTCCGCCGTCACCGTCCGGAATTCCGCCTCGAGGCCGGGCAGGAGCTCGGCCGCCCGCGTCCAGTCGGCGTCGTGCCCCACGTTCTGCAGGTCGGCGCAGATCCGCGACATCGCCTGGGCCCCGAGGTTGCCGCAGCTTCCCTTGAGCGTGTGGGCCGACCGCTCGAAGACCTTCGCATCGCGGGCCGCCAACGACTCCCGGAGCTTCGTCACGTGGGCCTCAGCCTCCTTGAGGAACAGGTCGATCAGCTCGGCGAGGAAGCCGGGGGATCCCCCGCTCTGAAGGGACCGGAGGTCGGCGATGACTCTCGGGTTGATGGAAGCCATGGCTTCATTCTTCGCCGGGCGCTCGCTCCTGTCAAGCCGCGAACCTCGCTCGCAAATTGGAGGATTCCGGAACGGGGCCCCGTATACTGCCTCCATGGACGAAGCCCCGGGCGATCTCCCCTGGACCGCCGCCCAGCGGGTCGAAGCCTGGGCGGGCGAGCTTCGCGTCAACGTCATCCGCCTCGCCGCCATCGTCGCCTTCTATGGGCATCACCTGTTCAACCAATATGTCCTCAAGCAGGAATTCCCGCCCCGCTACACGCTCGCGGTCACCGGCATCGCGGTGGTCTGGGCCGTGGGCGCCCTCGCCCTGCACGTCGCCCTCACCGGCCAGTGGATGCCGGCCGCGCTGAGATTCGTCGCGGTCGGCTTCGACACGGTCATGATCACGTCGCTCCTGCTCCTCTCCGACGGACCGAGAAGCCCGCTCCTCGTCCTGCTCTTTCTGGTCGTCGCGACCGCGCCCCTGCGGATCGACCTGCGGCTGGTCTGGATGGCCGCGCTGCTGGCGCTGCTTTCCTATGCGTTCGTCTGCGGCCACGCGAAATGGCGGAGGCCGGAGTGGCAGGTTCCGCGCCGCCAGCAGGTGGGGGTCGCCCTGGCCCTCGCCGCCGCGGGCTTCCTGGCCGGCCAGCAGGTGCGCCAGGCGCGCCGCTTCGCCCAGGATTACGCCGACCGCGTCCGTCCCGAGGACTCTGCGTGAGCCTGCCGCGATGCTCGCGATGCAAATCCGCCGTCAATCCCTCCCGCTTCAAACGCTGCATCGGCTGCGGGGCCGATCTGAGCCAGACCTCCCTCGCCTCCCCGAGGCGCCGGGTCCGGCCCGGCGACCCGGGGGAGCAAGGTCTGCGCGACGGCCGATCAGCGAAATGGTTCCTCGCGGTCTTCGGGATTCTCGGGCTCGTTTCCTTGGTGCGGAGCCTGACCTCCGGACTCGACTGGGGAATTCTAACGGTCCTTGGGGCGACACCCGCCCTCATCGGACTCTGGGTCTGCTTCGGGGTCTTCACCCGCCGGTCGCGGCTGCAGCCCATCGGACGCGCCGGGGCGCCTTCCGCCGGGACCTCCACGGCACCCTCTTGCATGCAGGTGATCGGCTACGCCGTGCTGAGCCTCCTGGCGCTGATCTTCGGCCTGATCCTGCTGGTCAGCCTGGTGTGCTCCGCGATGTAGACCCGAATGAGCCGGAATGATCGTCTACCGATGCTCACGATGCAGAACGCGAGTGGACCTTTCCTTCCCGAAGTACTGCCTGGGCTGCGGGGCGGAGCTGCAGCCGTTGCCCGCCGCCGCCGTCGCCCAGGTCCGGGAATGTGCCCGGCAGGCGAAGGAGGACATCACCAAGTCCACCGTCATTCTCACTTGTTTCGGCGTCCTGGGCTTCTTCACCTTCCTCTGCTCCGAAGGCCGCCGGCTCCTGATGATCCTGGGAGTCGGGGCTGTCTTCATCGGCTCGTTGAGCTGGGTCGCGGCGGCGTATCGTCGAGCCAACGCCGACCGCTCCCTGCTGTCGGCGTTCTTCCTCATGATCGTCTGCGGAGGCTCGCTGGTCGTCGGCCTGTTCCTGCTGCTCGTCCTCGCCTGCGCCTGAAGGACCCCCGATGAACCCTCCGACCGGCGAACCGCAGAAACCCCCGATGCCCCGGGGGCAGAAGATCGCTTGCGGGATCGCGGCCGCGCTGCTCCTCATCACGGCGGCGCTGCCCCCGGGATTCGCCCTGATCCCGGCGGGTTTGGCCGTGCTCCTCCTCTGGCCCCTGCTCACGATGCCGCTCATGAACGTCATGACCGAGAGCTATGAGAGCCCCCTCACCAAGGCCCTCTTCGGCCTCTTCGCGATCCTCCTCGGAGCGCTCGGTACGGTCCTGCTGGTGGGGCTCGCCTGCGCCCTCCCGCTTTCCAGGTTCAAAGTGGGATGACCCTGAAGCGCTGCCCGTCCTGCCGCACGCTCTGCGATCCGGGGGTCGACGTCCGCTGCTTCGCCTGCGGAGGCGAGCTGGGAAAGGCCGGATCCGTCGATCCGCTCCGGAACTCGGCCGTCCTCCTGGAAACCCGGAAGGATCGGAAGCGCTTCGTCCTCCTGCTGCTGCTGCTGGCGGTCCTGGACGGGGCGGGGACCCTGTCCGTCATCGTCCATCCGACCGTGGAACCCGTCGCGCTGAAAGTCGGTTTCGGGGTCTTTCTCCTGGCCGCCCTGGTGCTCGGCGCGCTCGCGCTCTCGGGCCGGCCCGGGACCGAGGCCGCCATCGTGGGCAAGGCGCTGATCAAGTTGTTCGCGTTCATCGGCATCCTGTTCGTCGGAGGCGTCGGGCTCCTCTTCGCCCTGGGGATCTGGATCTTCATCTCCTGCGCCCGGCAGGGAGGAGGCTGGCCATGACGACGCTTCGCGACTACGTCTACCTCGGCACCACCCAGAGCCTCTGTCCGAAATGCCTGAAGCTCGTCCCGGCCAAGATCATCTCGAAGCAGGGGCGCGTCTACTTCCGCAAGACCTGCCCCGAGCACGGCGGGATCGAGGACTTCGTCTGCGCCGACGTCCACGCCTACGACCGCCACGAGCTCGACGAGCCCGCCAAGCGCCCGCTCGCGCTCGCCACCGAGTCGCAGCGCGGCTGCCCTTACGACTGCGGCCTCTGCCCCGAGCACGAGCAGCACACCTGCGTCGGGCTCGCCGAGATCACCTCGAGCTGCAACCTGAAGTGCCCGATGTGCTTCGCCGGGAGCGGTCCCGGCGGCAGGCACTGGACCTGGGAGGAGTTCACCCGCGTCGTGGACAACTTCGTCCGCCAGGAGGGCGAGCCCGACGTGCTCCAGATCTCCGGCGGCGAGCCCACGATCCACCCCGACTTCGTGAGGATGGCGAAGTACGCGTACTCCAAGCCGATCCAGGTGGTGATGATCAACACCAACGGGATCAAGCTCGCGAACGACCCGGAGCTCGTCAAGTCGCTGGCGCCGATGCGCGACCGGCTCGAGATCTACCTCCAGTTCGACGGCTTCAGCGAGAAGACCTCGCAGGCCCTGCGCGGCGAGTCGCTGACGGCCGTCAAGCTCCGCGCCCTGGACAACCTCGCCGCCCAGGGCATCCGGACGACGCTGGTCTGCACCGTCCAGCACGGGGTCAATCTCGACGAGATCGGCGCCATCGTGAAGTTCGGCCTCGAACGCCCCTGGATCCGCGGCGCCAGCTTCCAGCCCGCGACCTATGTGGGCCGCCACACGGATCCCCAGGACCTGGAGAACCGCGCGACGATTCCGGACGTCGTGAACGCGATCGTCGGCCAGACGGGCGGCCTGTTCACGACGGAGGACTTCCTGCCGGTGCCCTGCGCCCACCCGAACTGCCACATGATGACCTACGTCTACCGCGGCGACGGCGCCCCCGTCCCGGTCTCCCGCTTCCTCAACCTGAGGGAGAACGCCGACCTTGTCGCCAACACGCTGGTCTACACGCCCGAAAAGGCGAAGGCGATCGTCGCCGCCTATCTTCAGCGGGAGAAGTGCTGCGGCCCCGGGGGCGACAAGTTCGTCGAGACCGCGCTCGCGGCAAAGCTGACGGGCGCCGAGATGTTCCGCATCACGCTCACGGCCTTCCTGGACAAGCACATCTTCGACGTGCGCCGGGTCATGAAGTGCTGCATCGCCCACCTGCTGCCGAGCGGCCACACGGTGCCCTTCTGCGCCTACAACACGCTCTACCGGGACGGGACCGTGCCGCTGCCGCCGCTGAAGCCATGAGGGCCTACTCGGTCTTCCAGATCCTCGCGCTGCTCACCGCCCTCCTCCTCCGCAAGCCCCTGCCGCTGCCCCGCCCCCAGCGCTGGGCCATCCTGATCGCCGCCCTCTTCGGCGCCGGCGCGGGCTCGAAGCTGCCCTTCGTCCTGCTCTCGCACGAGCCCTTCTTCAGCGGGCCGGCCTGGTTCAGCGACGGCAAGACCATCCTCTCGGGCCTCGCCGGCGGCTACCTGTGCGTCGAGCTGGTGAAGCTCGCGATGGGGATCCGGGCGAAGACGGGCGACGGCTTCGCCCTCCCGCTCGCGGCGGCCGTCGCGGTGGGCCGCTGGGGCTGCGTCTTCAACGGATGCTGCGGCGCCCCCTATGTCCCGATGATCGAGAGCGCGTTTCACGCGACGATGGCCGTCACCCTCTGGCGCCTGCAGAAGGTCGAAGCCCTCCGCTGGCAGCTCCTCAAGCTCTACCTCATCGCGTACTGCGCCTTCCGCTTCGGGATCGAGTTCGGCCGCACGGAGCCGCGCGTCGCCTGGGGCCTCACGGCCTACCAGTTCGGCGCCGCGGCGATGGCGGCGGTCCTCGCGTTCCTGTGGCGCGTCGACGAGAGACTCAAGTCCTTGCCGCCGGCTCCCGCGGCGGATACGCTCGCCCCATGAGGCGGACCTTCCTCCTGCTGCTCCTGCTGGCGGGCTGCTCGTCTCCCGGCCTCCGCGACGACCGGGCCCGCTTCCTGACGGAGATTCCGGAGCTGCGTCGGATCTCGGACACCCAGTTCCGGATCCGCTCCTCCGGCGAGATCCTCCTCGAAGTCCCGGGCCGGCGAAGCTTCGCCCTCTTCCCCGGTCTCGAGTTTCTCGAAGGGGAGGAGAAATCGTCGAGCGACCGGGATGCGCGCGGAGCGCTGGCCGATCGCCGCCGCCCGGAGCCCTGGAAGGTCACCGTTCCTCTCATGGCCTACGAGGTCGACGGCGTCCTCATCGCGCTGATGTGGAAGGACGGCGCGAAGCCGTTCTTCGAAGCGGGCGAGAAGAACCTCATGGGTCTCGCCCCGGCGGACAAGGAGTTCGAGGCGATTCTCGTCGTCGAGCCCGGCGCCACGATCCATGACGCCGTGCCCCGCTGGACGAAAGCCTTCGGCCTCCCCGAGCCCGAGCCCTGGCCCCGCACGCTCGAGGAGGAGCTGGCGCTCTGCAAGGCGGGCTTCGCGTCGGTGGGCGCCGGCCGGGGCAAGCACCGCCACGCGGTGGGCAAGGACTGGCCGCCCGACTGGACGCCGGGCTTCGGCGTGCTGCTCCACCTGCTGGGCGAGAAAGTGGACTGGTTCGACTACTCCGACCTGCTCTCCACGGTCAACTGCCATATCCTGAAGTGGGAGGCGCCGTTCTACGCGGAGGAGCCGGGGACGCTGAAGAAGCTCGTCGAGCGGATGAAGGTCATCACCGACATGCGCAAGCGGGACGACGGCGAGTGGGGCTTCCATCCCATGAACGCGGATCAGCGCAAGCTCGGCCCCGCGGGCGAGAGCGTGCTGGGGACCAGCGCCCACAACGCGCTCTCGGTCGCCAAGGCCGCGCGGATGACGGGCGACGCCGAGCTGAAGGCGATCGCGCTGGACGTCCTGGGACGCCTGCGCCGCCACCAGGTGCCGCGCGGCGCCCAGAGCTGGGAATGCCCGCTCTACGAGCCCGACCTCCTGGCGGCGGCCTTCGCGATCGGCGCCTATGTCGAGGCCTACAAGCTGAGCGGCGACGCCGCCTGGCTGACCGACGCCGCCCGCTGGGCCAGGGCCGGCCTGCCCTTCCTGTACCTGTGGAGCCTGCCCGGCCGCAAAGGGATGCGCTACGCGTCGATCCCCGTCTTCGGCAGCACCCAATTCACCCACCCCTGGTTCGGAGTGCCGGTGCAGTGGAACGGCCTCGTCTACGCCTACTACCTGCGCAAGCTGGCGCCGCTGGAAAAGAGCTTCGACTGGCTCCGGGTGGCCGACGGGATCACGGCCAGCGCTGTGCACCAGCAGTATTCGGATGGACCTTCGAAGGGCTGCTATCCGGACGCTCTCTACGACCAGTGCTCCCGCCGCGCCCCTCCCGACATCAACCCCGAAGACCTCCTCGTCAACATCCTCAGCTCGATCGGCAAGGACCCCGACCCCGACCTGACCCTCGTTCCAACGTCGTTAAGACGGTAGCATTTTGAGGCAGCGAATGATCGACGGGCGGCGTTGTAACAGCTATAGTCACCAGTCCGAAATGGAGGTTTTTACGATGACGAACCTGTGCTCCCGCCGGGACCTGCTGAAATGGTCGGCCGCCGCCGGCGCCGCCGCGATCGCAGCCCCGAAATCCCTCCTCTCCCAGGACAAGAAGCGCATCCCAATCGGGCTCCAGCTCTACTCGGTCAAGAACGCCCTCGGAAAGGATTTCGAGGGGACCCTCAAGCAGGTCGCCGAGATGGGTATCGAAGGCGTCGAGTTTGCCGGGGTCTTCGGCAAGTACGGATCGGACCCGGAGGGCCTGCGCAAGCTGCTCGACGGCCTGAAGCTCCAGGCCTGCGGCACCCACACCGGCGCCGGCAACCTCACAGGGGACAAGCTGAAGAAGACCGTCGAGTTCTACAAGGCGCTCGGCTGCAAGTTCCTGATCGTCCCCGGCGACGGCCGCTACACCAAGCCGGAGCCGAGCAAGGAGTACGCGGAGTTCATGACCAAGCTGGCCGAGACGCTCAAGGCGGATGGCATGATGACCGGCCACCACAACCACACCGGCGAGTTCGCGAAGGCCGAGGGGGACAAGACCTACTTCGACCTCTTCGCCGAGCGCACCCCCAAGGAGGTCGTCATCCAGCAGGACATGGGCCATACCATGGCGGCGGGCGTCGATCCCATCGCCATCGTGAGGAAGCACCCCGGCCGCATCAAGACGACCCACATCAAGAACCGCCCCGCGAAGGCGAGCGGCAAGAAACCCTACGTCGGCGAGGACAACTTCGACTGGAAGGGCTACATCACCGCCTGCTACGAAGTCGGCGGCACCGAGTGGTTCACCCTCGAGTAGGAGGAGTACCCGGACGGCAAGTCGGAGCTGGAGGCCACCAAGATCTCCTTCGACGGCTTCAAGGCCGCGCTCAAGGAGCTCGGGAAGTAGCCATCGACCCCGGAATTGTCACGGGCGCCGGAGGGGAGACCTCCGGCGCCCGTTTTCCTATACTGGGCGCGTCCCCATGAAGGAATCGCGCAACCGCTGGGTCGCCGAGGCGGTCGCCCTGCTCCTCCCCGTTCTCCTCGTCTCGTCCCCCTTCCTCTTCACCGGCAAGTGCCTCCTCGGCCGCGAGTTCCGCTCCTTCTTCATGAGCCGCCTCGTCTACGCCCAGGAGATGACGGCGCGCGACGGCGAATGGCCGCGCTGGAACGGACGCCAGCACGCCGGCGCGCCCTTCCTGGGCGACCTCCACGGCAGCCTCCACTACCCGCCCAACCTGCTGTACCTCGCGATCGCGCCCGAGCGGGCCTTCGGGTTCCTCTTCGTGTTCCACATGATGGTCGCCACGATCGGGATGTACCGCCTCGGCCGCTACTTCGAGTTCCGGCGCAGCGCCGCCGTCCTCGGAGGCGTCGCCTACGGAATCTCGTTCTCGGTCGCGGCCCACATGTCCGAAGGCAGCCCGAGCCACTACGTCGTCCCGGCGCTGGCGCCCTGGGTGCTGCTCCTGATCCTCCGGATGATCAAGCGCATCTCGATGATCCGCATCGTCCTGCTGTCGGGCGTGATCGGCGCCGTCCTGCTCGGAGGCAGCCCCCGCGACCTGCCCTTCCTCGGCTTCCTGAGCGTCGGACTGATCGTCTGGACCGCGATCGATGCCGCTCGGCGGAAGCGGCCCTGGAGGAAGTCCGCCCTCGCGCCGATCGCCCTGTCCGTCCTGCTGGGCGCCGCCCTCGCCTCCGCCACGCTGCTTCCCGCCCTCGAGGTGCGCGCCTTCGCGGCGGCGGCGACGGCCCCGGCCGGCGTCACGAAGGACTGGCGGCTTCTCTACGTGGGCGTCCTGCCGACCCTGCTCGCCCTGCTTCCCTTCCAGGCGCCCAAGCGCGGGCCGACCCTGTTCTTCGCGATCTCCGCCGCCGCGGCGGCGCTGCCCGGCCTGCCTTTCTGCTCCCTCTGGGCCGTCGCCCTCTGCCTCGCCGGCCTCGCCGCGGTGGGCTGGGACGGCCTGGCCCGCGGCAGGTACCCGTCCCGGAACATCGCCCGCATCCTGGCGCTGTCGGGCGGCCTCGCCGTCGTCGCGGCCGGACTGGCGTTCTGGAGGCTCAAGGTCGTGACGGAGGCGGCCGTTCCGCTGGGGCTGCTGGGACTCTCGGCCCTGGTCCTGACGAAGCTTCGCTCCCATCCGCGCGCGATCCTCGCCGCGGTCCTGCTCACCGCAGGCGACCTCTGGTTCTTCGACGCCCGCGAGATCCGCACGGTGACGCCGGAGGAATACGACGCGCCGCCCTGGTACGCCTCCCGGATCGGGACGGGGCGCGACGAATACCGCCTCTACGACCTGACCACGCCCGACGCCTCGCCGT
>JACQFK010000369.1 GCA_016200125.1 Planctomycetota bacterium | reverse complement strand
GGGATCGAGGACGGCGACATGGTGAGGATCTCCGTGGGCGGCCGGGTCATCGCCGGATCGCTGGTCCTGACCAACGCCGGACAGTCCTTCACCGTGGACATCAGCGACACCTTCACGACGGTGACGGTCGTCGCGCTGAACGAGGGCACCCAGCCGCCCAACACGGCGGGCATCCGGGTGAGCGCGGGCGGACGCGACCTCAAGGCGAGTTCCTGGAGCCTGAAGACGAACACCGTCGGATCCACGGTCATCCGCCGCGGAGGCGCGCCATGACCCGCTTCCGGATCCTCCTGCTCCTGTCGCTCGGCGCGGGCTGCCAGGCCGGCGGCTCCGGCGGCCCCGAGGAGGCCGAATGGGCGCTGCGGGCGGAGGCGGCGCGCAATCCCGGGGACGCCGCGCTCCAGGCCCGCTGGAAGGAGGCCCGGACGAAGGCCGCCGCGGACAGCTTCGCGAAGATCGAGGCCGCCCTGAAATCGGGCGATCTGCCGGCGGCCGAGCGCCGCTCGGAGGTCGCGGTCTTCTACGTCCCCGAGAACGCCGAGTACCGGCGCCGCTTCGGCGAAGTGCGGGCGCTCCGGCGGGACGTCCGCGAGCAGATCCGCCAGGCGGACGAGGCGATGCGCCGGCGCGACTGGGTGAGGGCCCGGCGGATCCTCGAGCCCATCGGAACCTACCAGGCGAGCTTCCCCCAGATCGGGCAGATGTGGCCGATCGTGGCGAAGGAGAACTTCGGGATCGCCCTGCGCGAGGGCGAGCGCTTCATGAAGGTGCAGGACTACGAAGAGAGCCGCGCCTGGTACGAGGACGCGCTGAAGCTCTTCCCCGACGACGCGGACGCGAGAGCGAAGTGGAAGACGGCCGACAATCGGGCCCGCGCCCGGGTCCTGGCTCACGAGGCGGAGGAGCTCGTCGCCGCCGGCAGGCTCGAGGACGGGGTGGCGAAGGCGTGGCGCGGGCGCTCGAGGTTCCGCAGGAGGGGCTGCGCGCCGAGATCGAGGCGCGGGACGGGATCGCCTCCCGCGAAGTCGCGGCGAAGCTCGTGGCGGCGGGCCTGAAGGAGGAGCAGGCGGCCCGCGTGGGGACGGCGTGGATCTACCATTCGCTCGCGTCCCGGGTCCAGCCCGGCTTCACGGGCGTCAAGGAGCGGCTGGAGCAGACGAGCGCCCGCGTGGCCGCGCGCGCCGTGTACCGGATCGCCGTGCTCCCCGCCGCCGAGGGAAGGAAGACGGCGCCCGGCTCGGGCGAGCTGCTGTCCAGGGCGGTCAGGGACGCGCTGGGAACCACGTTCTCGGGCGTCGTGCGCGGCTACGCGCCGATGGACCTGCAGGGATCCCTGCTCCGGGAAACCCAGCAGCCGCCCGACGCCCTGCTGGGCGGGACGGTGGACGAGGCCTGGCTGGAATCGCCCGCGCCGAAGATCGAACGCCTCACGACGCGCTACGAATCGGGGAAGGTCCCCAATCTGAACGGCAACGTCGAGCGGCTCAAGGAGCGCTGGGAACAGTCGCAGGCCCAGCTGCCGGAGTCCGCCAGGAACGTGGCGGAATCGGAGAAGCGGCGGGCCGCGGTCCAGGCCGATCTCAATCGCGCCCAGGCGGAATACAACGGGATCGCCGCGCGGCAGGTCACGACCCTTCAGCAGCAGCAGCAGCGGGATTTCGATCTCCAGGCCTCCGGCAATCGGGTCCAGCAGGCGCAGCAGAAGATGCTCTTCCAGGAGCTGGAAACCCAGACCATGAAGGCAACCCACGTCGTGATCGAGAAGGACATCCAGGACAAGCTCGACGCCTACCTCGCCGAGCCGCCCTACGTGTTCGAGCCCGTCTACCGCGACTACGTCTACGAGAAGGCGCTCTTCGAAGTCCGCGCCACGCTCGCGGCCCGGATCACGCTGCGCGACCTGGCCTCCGGCGAAGCCCCGGCGGAGACGCCGGCGGCGGCCTCCTTCACGGTGCAGGACACGGTCATCGCCCCCTTCCCGGAGGCGGGCATCGCGGGGGATCCCGTCGAGATCCCGAAGGACCCGGAGCTCCTGGAGCGGCTGGCGCGGGAGGCGGCGAAGGACCTCTGCTCGAAGCTGGACGGGCCGCTGCGTCGGCACGGCGAGCGGCTGCTGGCCCGCGCGGCCAAGGAGCGGACCCGCGGCGACGCGGCGGCGGAGCTCCACTACCTGGCGCTGGCCTGGCATGCGCGGTCGACGGTCGAGGAAGCACGCCGGAAGGAGCTGGCCGCGCGGGTGAAGGAGATCTCGGGGCTCGATCTCGAGGGGACGGAGGTCGAGGTGCCGCGCCTGCCCGCGACGTCGCTCAAGTAGTTTTTTTCCAGTTGATCAGGACCACCGACACCACCATCAACAGCACGCCGGCGATACGGGTGGCCTCGATGGGCTTCGCCGGAATCCCCACCCAGCCGAAGCGGTCGATCAGAATCGCGGCGGTCATCGTGCCGGCCAGCGACGCGATGTTCGTCCGGGTCACGCCGATCTCCGGGGCCGCGATCAGGTTCGCGGTGACGAAGAAGGCGCCGATCAGGCCGCCCAGCAGCTGCCACGCGCCGGCGTTCCGGACCGCGCCGACGCTGCCCTTCCCCGCCAGCAGGACGACGAGGACCAGCGCGATCGTGCCCACGGTGAACGATACGAGCGCGGATTCGAAGACGCCGACGTGAGTCCTCAGCGCCGCGTTGATGGGCGCCTGGAAGGAC
Organism: Planctomycetota bacterium; assembly: GCA_016200125.1. The sequence goes on along the minus strand of JACQFK010000369.1, from coordinate 4,560 downwards.
ATCATCGCGCCGCCCGCGACCATCATCACGACGATCAGCCAAGGGTTCATGCCGGATGCTCCTCTCTAGCCAGAGGGGCATCGTAGCACGAAGTGCTACCGTTTGAACGACGTTAGAACCAGGGCCAGGGCGAGCGCGAGGGCCGCGAGCGACGCCCAGCCGGGCGACAAGGCCGACCCGCAGCCGCAGGGGTCGCGGTCATTGCCGACCTTCTGGGTGCGCGGCGGGGGCATCATCGGAACGATCGAAACGGACGCCGAGGGGCCGCTTTCGGCGGCGCTGACGGCCGTGATCTCGTAGTCATAAGAGTAGTAGGGATACACCGTGTCCGTGTAGGTCAGGCCTGCCTGCGTGGCGATCGTGACGTAGCTCGAGGCGGGCGAGGAGGTCGGCTTCCGCCGGATGTGGTACGTGTAGGTCACGGCGGGGCCGCCGGGCGCGGCCCAGGCCAGGTCGATCTGCCCGACCGCCGTGGACGAGGCCGTAAGGTTCGTGGGCACCGGGCAGCCGGCGGCCAGGACGGCCACTTCCGTCGCCAGGAGGGCGCGGCTGTAGATACGGACGTCGTCGATGAGGCCCGGGAAGAAGTTCGAGGTGTAATCCGCGCGCGCGCCGATGACGCAGTTCTGCACGCCGCTGTTGGTCATCGCGCCGGGCGCGGCGGTCTGCGCCGCCTGGAGTCCGTTCACATAGAGGGTGATGTTGGCGCCATCGTAGCTCGCGGCGAGGTGGGTCCAGGCCCCCTGGGGGACCGCCACCGCCTGCTCCGCGTTCAGCCAGGCTCCGTTGACCATGACCCAGATCCGGGGGTACTCGGTGGTTCCGCTCTCGTTGAGGCAGAGCACGAAGCCCATGTTGACGCCGTTGCCTTCCTTGTAGGAGACGATGCTCTGGCGCCCGCCGGCCGTCGCCGACCGGTTCACCCAGGTGGAGACCGTGAAATTGGTGAAGCTGCCGAAGTTGCCGATGTTGACACACTGGCCGGAGCCGCTGAAGCTCAGGCAGCGGGGGTTGGGATAGGTGTTGACCGTGTTGACGGCCGTGGACACCGTGGGCGGCCCGACGTAGGCGCCTGCGACGCCGCCGGCCACGGAATCGGCGGCCGTGCCCGCGGTATTGGCCTCGTCAAGCTTGTAGTACGCGGCGGGCCCCTGGGGCGCCGCGGGTTCCTGAAAGGCGCCCGCACAGAGCGCTGCCGTGAGGATCAAAAGCTGCATAGCCACCCCCATCTAGTCCTTGGAGGACCTTTTACCCGCGTCCGGGTCGGGGGGTAGAAAAAATGAACCGGAATTCCGGCGGGCTATTCCTTCTTCGTTCCGGCGCCCTTGAGCATCGTGATGAACTCCTCGCGCCAGGGGCCGACGGTGTCGGCGGGGCCGACCAGCTTGAAGTACCAGGGGCCGTCCTCGTTCTCCACGACGGCGGCGAGCAGGCGCTGGTTCTCCTGCGGCCCGGTCTGCTGGTCGCCCGTGTAGGTGCCTTTGAGGTCGACGAGGTGGATCTTGCACTTGCCCTGGATCACATCGGTCTTGGGATCGGCCGCGCCCATCTGCTGGGCCCAGCGCCGGAGGTTGTCCTCGAGCATGTCGTTGCGGGCCCCGAAGTAGAAGAGCGCGAGCTGCGCGTCGGCGCCCTTCTTGGCCTTGTCGGGCACCTTGTACTGCCCCTTGCGCATGTTGGAAGAGGGCTCCTCCTTGGTCCAGTCCTTGGGCGCCTCGAACTTGATGACGTCGACCGCGGCCTTCGGCGGCGGGGCCATCATGGCCGTCGGGGCCGACGGATCGGGCGCGACCTTGAGCGGAGGCGGCGTCGGATCCGGCGAGCAGGACACCAAGGTCAGGAGCGCCATCATCAGTTTGTTCATACTGAAGATTATGCCAAGGAAAGGCCGCCCGTTCTATAATTCCGTCCTAACCCCGGGAGGACTCCGATGAAATCCGTCCGCGTCCACGAGTACGGCGGCCCGCAGGTGCTGAAGCTCGAGGAGCTCCCCGAGCCCAAGGCGGGGCCGGGCCAGGTCCTCGTCCGCGTGAAGGCCGTCGGGGTCAACCCGGTCGACGTCTCCATCCGCAGCGGCGCCTACGCCAAGGTCGTCGCCCTCCCCTACACGCCCGGCTCGGACGCCGCGGGGCTCGTCGAGGCCGCGGGCGAGGGCGTGACCCACGTGAAGCCGGGCGACCGGGTCTTCCTCACGGGGACGACCTCGCCGAGCTTCACCGGCGCCGCCGCCGAGCTGGCCCTGAGCCGCGCCGCGCAGGTCCATCCCCTGCCCGAGCGGCTTTCCTTCTCCCAGGGCGCCGCGATCTACATCCCCTACGGCACCGCCTATCGCTCGCTGATCCAGCGCGCCCGGGGCCAGGCCGGCGAGTCCGTCCTCGTCCACGGCGCGTCGGGCGGCGTCGGCGTCGCCGCCACCCAGATCGCCCGCAGCCAGGGACTCCGCGTGATCGGCACGGCCGGCACTGACCGGGGCCGCGAGCTCGTCCTGCAGCAGGGCGCCCACCACGTGCTCGACCACAAGGCCCCCGACTACCTCGAGAAGCTGATGGCCCTCACGAACGGCCGCGGGGCCGACATCATCCTCGAGATGGCGTCGCATACCAACCTGGGCAAGGACCTGACGGTGCTCGCCAAGTTCGGCCGCATCGTCGTGATCGGCTGCCGCGGGCCGGTCGAGATCAATCCGCGCGAGGCGATGATGCGCGACGCGGCGATCCTGGGCATGCATCTCGGGAATCCGACCGAGGCCGAGGCGGCGTCGATCTGGGCGGGCCTGGGCGCCGGCTTCGCCAACGGCACCCTCACGCCGATCATCGGCCAGGAATTGCCGCTCAAGGAGGTCGCGAAGGCCCAGCAGCAGGTGATGGAACAGAGCGCCTACGGCAAGATCGTTCTCATCCCTTGAGCACGAGTTCGCTGAGGGCCGAAAGCCGTTCGAAGTAGGCGCGGCCTTCGGCGTCGAGCGCGGGCTCCTGAAGCGCCTTGAGGATCAGGCCGCGCTGGCGTTCGAGATCGCGGCGCTTCGACTCGTCGAGGGGGCGCGGGATGCCGTCGCTGCGGAGGGAGGCGGTCAGGAGGGCGCCGGCCACGGCATCGATCTTGACGAGACGGACGCCGTCGACCGCCATCGGCAGGCAGGAGGGCGGAAACTGGGCGTTCTGATGGACGCGCCAGATCTCCGCGGGGCCGGTCACGCCACCAGTTTACCCGAAATGACCCGCTCCACGCACTCCAGCAGCACGCTCTTGCGGTAGGGCTTCAGGAGGTAGCCCGCGGCGCCCGCGTCCTCGGCCCGGATCTTCACCTGGGCCTCCGGCATCGCCGAGAGCAGCACCACCGGGACGCCCTCGATCTCCGGCACGTCCTTCATCAGGCCGGAGGCCGTGGCTCCGTCCATGCCGGGCATCATGATGTCCATGATGATCATGTCGGGATGGTCCTTCCGGGCCAATGCCACGCAGTCCAGCGCGGATTCCACCGCCTCGGCGCGGTAGCCCGCGTGATGCAGGATCACCACCAGGGATTCGCGGATGGCGCGCGTGTCGTCGCACACCAGGATGAACGGTTTGTGTTCCACGGCATCTCTCCTTTTCTCAGCCTCGTTGCGGTCTTCCATGACGTCTGCTATCGCAAAGGGCGGGCCAATGAGAAAACAGGGGGGATTCGCGGGTTCTAGTCCAGGGGGGGACAAGGGCGTGGTCCGGGCCCGACAATTCTGTCGGAGCGGCCGGTTTGCGTTGCCCCCGCGTCGTGGATATACTGGCGGACGGCGGGTCGTAGTCCCCTGAGGGAGGTTCCCATGACAGCGCTCAGCGCGGCATTCCTGGCCTCATTTCTCTCCTGCCAGGACGACGCGGGCAAGATGGAGTGGAGCTTCCAGGAAGGCGACCGCTTCGAACTCAAGTGGACCTATACCGAGTTGCGCAAGCGCGACGGCCAGGACAAGGCCGCCGAAGGCCACGACAAGCGCGACGTCGAGGCCGAGCTCGCCTGGAAGGCCGAGGGCATCCTCGCCCTCACCCTGAAGAAGGTGACCTGGTCCTACGGCAGCCAGGACTACGAAATCGGGCTGTCCTACGCGGAAGGCAAGAAGGTCGACCCCCAGCTCAAGATGAAGGTCGAGCCCAACAAGCCCGGCTACAACACGTCCAAGGCCGAGGCCGACCGGATGTTCGAGTACATGAAGAAGCTCACCGACGGGGAGTTCACCGTCGACACGATCAGCGAGAAGGGCCGGACCAATTTCCTGTGGAACGGCGGCAACGTCCGCCAGATCACCCCCTCGCTTTTCGACCGGCTCTTCACCCACCCGCTCCTGCCGAGCGGCCCGGTCCGCAAGGACCAGCTCTTCAAGGACCCCCTCGAGGCGATCATCCTGCCCCCGGGCCTCACCGACGTGAAGACCATCGAGAGCAAGGTGACGGCGGTGGGCGACAAGGGCCTCATCGCCAAGGGCGGCGTCACGATCCCCTTCGGCAAGACCTTCACCGCCAACAGCCAGGTCCAGAGCATGAGCGGCAGCTTCTCCTACAGATGCGAGTGGAACTACCATCCCAAGAA
>JACQFK010000014.1 GCA_016200125.1 Planctomycetota bacterium | reverse complement strand
CGGTCGCAAAGGCGCGACAGCCGGGCGCTGTAATCGCCGGAGGATTGGCGGGGGTGGAGAATCCGCCCCGGGGTGCGGTGCCGGACGTGAAGAAGCAGCGCCTGAGCCCGGTGGAAGCGGGCCAGCTGCGCCGACCAGGGCAGAATGGACTCCGCCACGTCGGAGCCGTCCAGCGGAACGAGGATCCGCCGGGGATGCCGGTCGCGTCCCGGGGCAGGCCGGGCCCTGACGATCAGGAGCGGGACCTGCGACCGGCGGACGACCTGCTGGGTGATCCCGCCCATGAGCCAGCGGGCGATCTTCGAGGCTCCGCGGCTGGAGATGGCGACCAGGTCGCAGACTTCCTGTTCCGCCACGGCGACGATGGTCCGCGCCACGTCGCCGCTCCGCAGCAGCATCCGGACCGGGATTCCCGCGTAGTTCAGGTCCCGTTCGATCCGGCCGAGGTACTCCTTCGGCTCCCCGGATTCCGACGCGAAGGGGAGCCCCTTCATCGGATACTCCCTCGGGACGACCTGGAGCAGGACCGCCTGGGCCCGGTCCCGCCCCGCATAGCGCTTCACCCAGGGAAGGACCCGCTCGGAGTTCTCCGAGCCGTCGAGCGGGACGAGGATCCTGCGGAACATCGGCGGTTCAGCTCTTGGGCTCCGCTGCGGGCTGGTAGTAGTCTCCCGAGGAATCGTCGGGATCCATCGAGCCGGACTTGACGGACTGTCCTCCCTGGACCATGGCGAAGATCGAGGGGAGGAAGAGGAGCGTGGCGACGGTCGAACCGGCCAGGCCGCCGATGACCGCCCGGCCCAGCGGAGCCGCCTGCTCGCCGCCCTCGCTGGCGCCCAGCGCCATGGGGATCATGCCCGCGATCATCGCGAGGCTGGTCATCAGGATCGGCCGCAGCCGGCTCTGAGCGCCTTCCACCGCCGCCTGTTCCGCCGACATCCCCGCCTTGCGGTAGCGCTCGGCGAAGGTGATCAGGAGGATCGCGTTCGCGACGGCGATGCCCACCGACATAATGGCGCCCATGAAGGACTGGATGTTCAGCGTCGAACCCGTGGCGAAGAGCGTGAGGAGGGATCCGGCCAGGACGGCCGGAATCGTGGAGACGACGACGAAGGAGACCCTCCAGGACTGGAAGTTGGCCGCGAGCAGGAGGAAGATGGCGACCACGGTGACGACGAGCCCCGACTGGAGGCCGCCGAACATCTCCTCCATGGTGGAAACCTGGCCGCGCATGGCCACCGAGACGCCCCGGGGGGGAGGCCCCATCGCCTCGATCGTCCGGCGGACCGCCTTGGCGACCCGCCCCAGATCGCTGCCGGAGATGTTCGCGCTGATCGTCACGGTGCGCAGGAGGTTGTAGCGGTCGTACTGGCCGATCGCGGTGCCCTCCTTGACGTCCGCGATGCTCCGGAGAAGAAGGGACTTCTTGTCGTTCCGCACCACGGGGATGTTCCGGATCTCCTCGATGGAATTCACCCGCTGTTCGGGCACCTCGACCTCGACCTGGTAGGTGAGTCCGGTCTTGGGGTCCGCCCAGAAATTCTTCTCAAGATACTTGCTGGAGGAGGTGGCGGGAACGAAGGAATCCGCGACCTCCTTGACGCTGAGTCCCAGGATCCCGGTCTTCTCCCGGTCCAGGTCGACCGTGACCGTGGGATAGTCGAGCTCCTGTTCGAACTGGATGTCGCGCAGCGAGGGAATCTTCGCGAGTTCGTCGCGGAGCCGTTCCGCGAAGCGGCGGTTGGTCTCCACGTCGGGTCCGCTGACGGCGACCTCGACCGGCGTCGGCGAGCCGAAGGCCAGGATGAGGCTGACGATGTCGCTCGGCTCGAAGGACGCGTGGAGCCCGGGGAGTTTCTGGGACAGGACCTTCCGAAGCCGCTCCTTGAACTTCTCGATGCGGATCCCGGAGCCGTGGCGGAGCTGTCCGCTCAGGACGCACTCGTTGGGTCCGCTGGTCCAGAGATAGATGGCGTTCAGGGGATGGTCCGGTGTCTGGGCGCCGACATAGCCGAGCGTCGACTCGAGGTTGCCGTCGCCGGCTTCCTTCTTGATCAGGTCGATGACCTGGAGCGCGATCTTCTCGGTCTCCTCGATGCGTGTGCCGGGATTGGCGCGGAAGCGGAGGACGAACTGCCCTTCGTCGGATTGAGGGAAGATCTCGGTGCCCAGGAAGACCGCCAGGACGATCGTGATGATGAGGGCGACCAGGACATAGGCGGGGACGACCGTCATGCGCACGCTCAGAAAGAACTTCACGAGCGCCGCATAGCCCGACTGGAAGGCCGCGAAGCTGAAGCGGGAGGGGTGCTGCTCGCCGGGCGCATGGGCCGGCCGGAGGCGCAGCAGCCGGGTCGTCAGGATGGGGACGAAGGTGATCGAGAGGAAATAGGAGGCGACCATGGCGAAGCCGACCGCAAGGGACAGCGGGATGAACATGGCGCGCGTGGCGCCCTTCATGAAGAAGGACGGCGTGAAGACGGCAAGAATGCAGAGCATCGCGAGGAGGGAGGGGAGCATGGCTTCCTTCGTGGCGTCGATCGCGGCCCGGGCGATGGGCTTGCCCTTGCTCTGGTGCGTGTGGATGTTCTCCAGGACGACCGTGGCCATGTCGACCAGGATGCCCACGGAGAGCGCGAGGCCTCCCAGGGTCATCAGGTTGATGGTCTGGTTCGTCGCCCAGAGCCCGATGAGCGCCGCCATGAGCGAGACGGGGATCGTCAGGACGACGACGAGAGCGCTCCGCCAGTCGCGGAGGAAGAGGAGCGCCATGAGGCCCGTGAGGACGGCGCCCATCAGGCCCTCCATCGTCAGGTTCTCGATGGAGCGCGTGACGAAGTGGGACTGGTCGAACTGGTAGCTCACGTTCACGTCCGCGGGGAGCAGGTTCTGGAGCCGCGGGAGGTTGTCCTTCAGCGCGTTCACGACGGCGAGCGTGGAGGCCTCCGCCCGCTTGGCGACGGGAATGTACACGGTGCGCCGGCCGTCGATGATGGCGTATCCCGTCTCCACGGACGAGGCGTCTTCCACCGAGCCGACATCGCGGAGGAACACCGTCGGGGACTGGCCCTTGCGGATGGGGACGTTTTCCAGTTCCTTCACGTCACGTACGACAGAGTTCAGTGAGACGGCGGGCATGTACTTGCCGATGCGGGCGTTCCCCGAGGGGCTCATGATGTTGGAACTCATCAGCGCTTCGACGATCTCCTCCGGCGCCATGTTGTGGGCGCGGAGTCGGTCGGGATCCACCCGGATGACGATGGACCGGTCGCTCCCCCCGAAGGGAGGCGGGGCCGAGAGGCCGGGGATGGACGCGAGCAGGGGGCGGATCCGGCTGGCCGCCAGGTCCTGCATTTCGGCTTCCGAGCGGTTCGGGCTGGAGATCACCAGGCTTCCCACCGGGAGGCTTCCCGCATCGAAGCGGATGACGAAGGGGGGCACCGATCCGCGCGGCATGAACCGCTGTGCGCGCTGGATCTGGTTGATCGTCTCGGCCATGGCGTTGGCCATGTCGGTGCCGGGNNNCATGTCGGTGCCGGGATGGAACTGGAGCTTGATGATCGACATGCCCTGAACGGACTTGGACTCGATGTGCTCGATGCCGCTGACGTAGAGGAATCCGATTTCGTAGCGGGACGTCAGGTAGCCTTCCATCTGGCCCGCGTCCATGCCCGCATAGGGCTGCGCGACGAAGATGGCCGGCACGTCGAGGTTGGGGAAGATGTCCCGGGGAATCCTCGTGATCGCGGCGGCCCCGGCCAGAAGGATCCCCAGAAGAATGACGGCGACCGCGACCGGTCGCTTCATGGCCGCTATGACGAGATCCATGGCGCTGTCCTTACAAGTGAGGGGCGTTCCCCGGGCGGGCGCCTACTTCGGCGGCACGCTTCCGGTCATGGTTTCGACGGAGGCGACCCCGGACTCCGCCAGCAGCTGAAGCTGCGCCTGGTTGAAGCGGGCCACGGCGCCCAGCCTGCGGAGCCGGGCCTGATCGGCCGCCTGTTGGGTCAACAGGAGGTCAGATTCCGGCAGCAGGCCTCCTTCATAGTTCGCCCGGGCAAGGCGGAGCGCGTTCTCTGCGGAGGTCAGTTCGCGCTGGGCGGGTTCCAGTTGCTGCCGTGACAGAACGAGGTCCTGATAGGAGGCGGNGGAGGCGGCCAGATTTGCCTGGAGGCGGTCGCGGAATTTCAGGAGGGCGAGGTCCGCCTGCGTCGCCCGAGCCTCGGCCGCTTCGATCCGGCCGGGGCCGCCCAGCGAGAAGGTCCAGCCCACGGAGACCAGCCAACCCTCGCGGTCGTCCATGGTTCCGCGGCTGGTCCCGATACCGCCCACGAAGCCCGCCGCCGACACTTCCGGGCCCCAGACCGACCAGCGGACGGCGGACGCCTCGTTCCTGGCCGCCTCCCGGCCCGCCTGCAGGGCGAGGGTCTCCTGCCGGTGCTCGCCCGCGCGCGCGAGCCAGCGCGACAGGTCCTCCGTCGGATTGACCAGGGAGGCGGGAGCCAGGTCCCGATCTGCGGGCACCAGGTCCACCGTGGAATCCAGTCGGAGAGAGGCCGAGAGATTCTTCGAACGACGCTGCCGCTCGTTGCGGGCGCCGATCAGGCGTTGTTCCGCCGCCGCAAACTGCGCCTGCGCCCGCTCGGCGTCGAGAGCGCTTCCGAGTCCCTGGACCGCGCGCGCCTGGGTCATGCGCGCCAGGGTCTGGGCCTCCAGGACGAACTGCTCATGGACACGGACCGTCGCATCCGACTCGACGAGGGCCAGGTAGCCGACCGAGACCTCGAACAAGGTCCGCTGGAGCTGCGCGAGTTCGTATCCGGCGGCGGCCTCCACGCCGCGGTGGGCCGCCAGGTCGCGGTAAATGGATTCGCCGACATTCGCCGACACGCGGACCGTGCCCAGGGCGTTGAGGGTGCTGTAGTTGGCATCCTGGAGATCGCCGAAGGATCCCTGGAGCTGCCCGCGGACGTGTCCCGCCAGGCCTCCCAACGTGAGGACGGGCAGCAGATATCCGTCGGCGCTCGAAGCGCGCCCCTCGGCTTCGCGGACGCGGGCGCGCGCTTCCAGCAGGTCCAGATTTCCGCCCGCCGCGAGTCTCAGGGCCGTCGTCAGGTCGAGGGTTTTCAAGAGCGCGGGGGCCGACGGAGCGGCGGGGGTCCGCTCCGCCGTCGTGGCCTCCGGCGGCAGGACGGGTTCCGCCGAGCGGCAGCCCGCCGCGACCGCCAGAACGGCCGCCGAAATGCAGAGGAGCCGTCGCTGAATCATGTGCCCTCCGCCGGCAGGACCGCCATGCCGTCCGTCATCGTCCCGCCCTCGGGGATGATGATCGATTCGTCGCCGTTCAGGCCGCTGCGCGCTTCGCACCAGTCTCCGTCGTCCGTCCCGACCGTGACCGGAACCTTCTTCGCGGTACCTCCGGCATTGACGAAGACGAAGGTGTGGTCGTGCTGCAGGGTGACCACCTTCCGGGGGATGGCGAGGACGTTGGGATGCCGCTCGACGCCCAGCTCGACCCGCGCGTACATGCCCGGGTAGATGCTGAGATTGGGATTGGGCAGGTCGATCTCGATGCGCATGGTGCGCATGACCGGGTCGAGGGACTCGGAGCTTCGAGAGATCTTGCCGACGACGGCTTTCCCGGGAAGAGCGTCCAGGGACACCCGAGCTTCCGTGCCGACCGGGGAGAAGCGCACTTCCGCCTCAGGGACATCCACGATGATCCGGACCTTGGAGATGTCGACGATCGAGACGATCCTGCCCTGCTGGATGAAGGCGCCGGGGTCTACGAAGCGCTCCGTCACGGCGCCGTCGAAGGGCGCTCGGATCTCGGTGTAGGCGTGGAGGGTTTCGAGCCTCTGGAGCGTCGCCTCGGCCATGGCTTTCTTCGCGCGGGCCAGGTCGAGGTCCTGGTCGGTGACGGCGGTCTTTTCGATCTTCCGGATCGACTCGAGCCGCTTGAGGGTCGCCTCCTCGAGGGCGAAGGAAGCGCGGGCATGGGCGATCTCCGCGGTCATTTCCGGAATCTCGAGCAGCGCGATCAACTCGCCCGCCTTGACCTTGTCGCCGCGATCCTTGCCGATCGACTTGAGGAAGCCCGTCGCCTTCGCGTACAGGGTCACCTCGGCCTCGGCGCGGACGTTGGCGGGCAGGAGCACCCGGCGGACGATGTCCTGCCGGCAGGGTTTCACGGTCCTGACCCGGGTGATGCGGCCGCCGGACGCGGGGGAGCCCGTGGCCTCGGCCGCGCGTCCGCAGCCAGCCCCCGCAAGCAACAGGAGGCCGAGCAGGGTGGAACATCGGTGCGTGGTCATGAACGATCCCTCCCGGCCTCGACGGCCGCCTCAGGCGCCTTCTTGAAATCCTCCAGCGTCACGCGCGTCGTGCGCCCGTTCTCGACGACCACCTGGACCCTCCGGGGCGCCAGCAGGATCGTCGTCACCACCACGTAACGCCCGGCCGGAAGGCTGACGGGCGACATCGAGTGGTTGGGGAAACGATCGATGCAGCGTCCCTGCTCGTCGTAGACCCAGAAGGGATTGTGAAGCTCGCTCTCGTTGTCCATCCCGAGGAACACGGTCTCGACGAGCAGCCGACCCCTGGCTCCGCCGTCGGCGGCGCCGGGCTGGATCGTCTTCTCGTCCTGCTTCCAGGGGGCCTTGGCGGGGGCGGAGGCGCAGCCGGCGGCCGCGGCAAGGAGGAGGCCCAAGAACCCGATGAACCGGGAACGGGCTCCCGGAACGGCGGGTAGAGTGGGCGCGCGCAAATCCATAGTCTTTCCTTTTTGCAGCGATCCTGGAAATCGGCGAGTGGGGCAAGGGTGCAGGGGAGTGCCGGGCGACTCGACGCCCGTGGATGGATTGGTTCCTGAAAACCCCCCTGGGGGGCTAGGCGGGAGGAGCTACCGAGCCGAGAACGGCGGCCTGGAGGAAGGGCTGGAGATACGCCGGTTGAACGCAGGAATCGCGCAAGACGATCTGGGCTCTGTTCCGGACGACCGAAAATCGGGGCGTGAGGTCCAGATCGGCGCAGGGCCCCGGCGGCGACAATTCCGGCACGTCGTTCGAGGAGCGCATCACCAGGCGGTTGGCCCGTCGCGTTTCAAGCTGCCGCCGGCTGGGGGATACGCCCTCATATTTCTTCGGAACTGTGGTAAGGCCGGCCGCCGCCTGCCCCGAGGAAGATTTTTCCGAACTACGGAACGCCTTGAGGAGGGGGAAATTGGCCCGCGAGGCAGTGAGCGCAAGAACGAGAATGAGGATGCGGATCAAGCGCACCCTGCCCGGACTCACAGACATCTCCCCGAAACCCATGTACTATCCTATACGCTCCAGGCGGGGTTGGATGGGGAAAGTGGGTAAACTCATTGCCCTCTGCCCGCCTTCGATCTGCGGAGTCCCTGGATGCGTCACGGGTTCCCCTGACGAAATGCAGGCAGCTGCCGAAGCTCGGCTTCCGCGGTCGCATGATCCGAGGTTGCCGCCCTGGTCTTGAGGCAGCGGTTCCACAAGTCTGCGGCCTACGG
>JACQFK010000361.1 GCA_016200125.1 Planctomycetota bacterium | reverse complement strand
GACGCCGCCGCCGAGGGCGAAGAAGCGGTCGGCATGGGCGACATAGGCGAGGCCGTTGTAGGTGGCCCGCCCGTTGGGCGTGCCGTCGGCATTCGTGTCGTTGTTGAGGTTCGGCTTGGCCGTGGGCTCGGTGAGGCGCTCCCACGACATCGTCTCGAGGTTGAAGGAGTAGAGCTCGTTGCCGTGATAGTCGGTGTAGCCGCCGCCCCAGACGACGAGGCGGTTGCGCTTCGAGTCGAAGGCGGCGCCGCTCCAGGCCGCGATGACGCCGTCGGAGCCCATCGAACCCTGGATGACGGGGAAGGCGGCCTTGTCGGGGAAGACCCGCGACAGGAGCGTCTCGGGCACGGCCAGCCAGCTGCCGGGAGCCATGGCCGAGATCTTCGCGAACGCGAGCGAGCGCGCGACCGGTTCCACGGTGTCGGCGGCCTCGGCGAACTGGCCGGCCGCGACCTCCGCGGACTTCTTGTCGGAACTTCTCGTCAGGCGGACGCGCCCCGTCTCCACCTCGAGCCGCGTGCGGTCGGCGGAGGCCGCGATCGTCAGCTTCGTTCCCAGGACTCTTGCCTCGCCTTGCGCCGTCCGGATCACGAGGGGCTCGTCGGGGCGCTGCTTCATCACGTCCGCCGCGACCTTGCCCTGCGCCAGGAGGAACGTGATTCCGCGCTTCGCGCCGAGCTTCTGGACCTTGGTCGCCGCCGCGAGATGGGCGCGCGTGCCGTCGGGGAAGAGGATCGTGGCGCTGCCGCGGGCGTCGGTCTCGATCGAGTCGCCGGCGAACAGCTTGTCGCCGCTGAGACGGGAGGTCCCGGCCGTCGCCCGCTCCACGGTCGCGAGGGGCAGCGGCGGCTCGGGGCGCAGGAGGACGAAGCCCGCGACGGCCGCGAGCAGGACGGCCGCCGCCGCGGCCAGGAGCCTCCAGGAGCGGCGCGCCGGGACCCGCCGGACCGCCGTCTTCAGCCGCTCCGGCGCGAGAGCCTCGACGATCTGACCGCGCTGGCGGCAGAAAGCGACGAACATCTCCCGCCGGGCCTCGTTCGCGGGATCGGCGAGCCGCGCGTCCAGCTCCGCCTCTTCCGCGGGCGTCGCCACGCCGTCGAGGAAGCGGAGCAGGAGCGCCGCGAAGGCCTCGTCGTCGGCGGGAGTCCGGGTGTCAGGCATGACCGGCCTTTCCGGCGGCCAGGCGCCCCTTGACGCACTCCGAGAGCGCGCGGTGGATTCGGGCGAGCGTCACGTAGACCGTGTTGAGGGGCTGGGAAACCTTGTCCGCGAGTTCCTTCCCGCTGATGCCGTCACGGTAGCGCAGGTCGACGAGCTGGCGGGAGCGCGGGGGCATCCGCTGGAGGCAGTCGCGGAGGGCGTCGGCGGCGGGCGACGCGGCTTCGTCGGTCGCGCTCCACTGCCGGTCGAGGACGTCCAGGACGGCGTCGTCGAGCGGCCGCGGCGCCTTGCCCCGGCGCCGGAGGGCGTTGAGCGCCTCCAGGCGGGCGATCCTGCGCGACCAGACGGGGAAGCCCGAGGGGTCCGCGAGGTCGCCGCCCTTTTTCAGGATGACGAGGGAGATGTCCTGGAACAGGTCTTCGGCGAGATGGGCGTCGCGGACGAAGGACGAGAGGTACCCCAGCAGCATCGCGCGATGCCCGAGGAGCAGCAGGACCAGGACGTCGTGTTCGACCGCCATCGCCACCCCGTTCACGTCGCTTCGCCTCCCCCAGACTACGTCGGAAGGCTTCCGCAACTGTACATGATTCGAAATGATGATCCTGGAGGCTCATGAGGTAGACTTTCTCCGGTCCGCGCGGGAGAAAACATGCTGAGACTCAGCCCCTCCGATTTCGCCTTTCTCTGGGAAGGCTGCAAGCGCTGCTTCTATCTGAAGGTCGTCCACGGGATCCGCCAGCCGTCGATGCCGATGGCCGCCATCTTCAAGAAGCTGGAAGGCCTGCAGATGAAGTACTACGACGGGAAGCGGACGACCGACGTCCTGCCGGACCTGCCTCCCGGGGTGATCCGCTGCGGGGAGAAGACCGTGGAGTCCGAGCCCGTCGAGATCGAAGGCGCCCCGGGCTGGTACATCTACGGGAAGATCGATTCGCTGATCGAATTCGACGACGGCTCCTGGGGCATCCTGGATTTCAAGACCACGACGATCTCCCCCGAGAAGGGACTCCTCTACGGGCGCCAGCTCCACTCCTACGCCTACGCGTTCGAGAATCCCGCGGCCCAGCCGCAGATCCTGAAGGGCCAGGCGCCCGCGCTGAAGCCCATCTCGAAGCTGGGCATCCTCTGCTTCGAGCCGATGGAGCTGCTGCACGAGCCGGTCGGCACCCATTCGTACCGGGGCAAGGTCCAGTGGATCGAGATCCCGAGGAACGACGCGGCCTTCCTCAAGTTCGTGGGCCAGACGCTGAAGGTGCTCGGGGGCGAGATGCCCCCGCCGGCGCCCGACTGCGACTGGTGCGCCTACGCGGCGACGATGAAGGACGGGAAGATTCCCGTTGCGAAGGCGGCTCCGGCGGAGGGCGGCGTTCAATGCCCCCAGTGCAGCAGCCCGATGGTCAAGCGGACCGGGAAGTACGGCGAGTTCTGGGGCTGCACGAAGTACCCCGAATGCCGCGGGACCCGGCGGATCCCCTGATTCAGACCGCCCGGAGCGCGACGCTCACGGCCTCGAGCGTCCGCGCGACATCCTCCTCCGAGTGCGCCGCGGAGACGAACCAGGTCCCTTCGGGGACGATGCGCACGCCGGCGTCCTGCAGCGCCTCCCAGAAGTGGTCCTGCGCCGCGGCGTCGCGGCGGGAGTAGGTCCGGTAGTCGACGACCTCCTCCGGCTCGCCGAAGGACACGTGGAGGCAGGGAGGCAGGCCGCGGACCGAGACGCGCTTGCCCGCCTTGAGGCCGAGCTCGCGGATCCCCTTCATGAGCGCCTCGCCCCGGGCCTGGATCCGCCGGAACGCCGCGCCGTCGTCCGCCGTGAGCGCGTCGAGCGCGGCCTTGCAGGCGGCCATGCAAGGCGGATTGCTGTTGTAGGTGCCCGCGTGGACGGTCGAGAGCGCCGCGATCTCATCCATGAGCGCCGCCTTGCCGGCCAGGACGCTGACGCAGAATCCCCCCGCCACGGCTTTGGCGAAGGTCGCGAGATCGGGCGTCACGCCGAACTTCTCCTGCGCGCCGCCCGGCGCCAGGCGGAATCCCGTGATCACCTCGTCGAAGATGAGGACGACGCCGTGCCGGGTGCAGAGGGTGCGCAGCCCCTCGAGGAATCCCGGCTTCGGCAGGATGCCGCCCGAGTTGCACATCACGGGCTCGGTGATGAGCGCCGCGATCTCCCGGCCCAGGTCGGAGAGCGTCTTCTCAACCAGGGCGAGGTCGTTCCAGGGAAGGACGATCACGTTGTCCGACTCGCCGGGAGACTGGCCCTTGCTGACCGGAACCGCGCGCGGCGCCTCGCGCGGCCCCGCGTCCTCGAGCTTTGGCGCGGTGCTGTAGAACACGCTGTCGAACCAGCCGTGATAGTGGCCCTCGAAGCGGACATGCTTCGCGCGGCCCGTCGCCGCGCGGGCGAGGCGCAGCGCCATGTGGACCGCCTCCGAGCCGGAGTTGGAGAAGCGGACCCGTTCGGCGCAGGGGACGAGGCGCGAGATCGTCTCCGCCGCCTCGATCTCGAGCTCGTGCTGTCCCGCGTACATGAGGCCCCGGTCGAGCTGCCGCTTGACGGCCTCCAGCACCGGCGCCGGGGAATGGCCGAGCAGCAGCGGGCCGCGGCCCAGGACGTAGTCGATGTACTCGTTGCCGTCGACGTCCCACACGCGCGAGCCCTTTCCGTGGCTGTAGAAGAGCGGGAAGGGCTTCCAGCGCGACCGGATGTTGCTCGAGACGCCGCCCGGGATCACGCGGCGGGAGCGCTCGAGCAGCGCCTTGGACTTCTCATGGATCATAGGCCACCTCGGGATCCAGGGGGGCGATCGGCCGCCGGACGCGGCGGAAGGGCAGGGTTTCGAGACGGGCGCTGCAGATGCCCGGAGTGTCGACGTCGAGGACGGCGCGGGCGAGTTCCCCGTAGGCGGCGCGCCACGCGAGCGCCGACTTCACGACGATGATGCGGCACTGCGCCGGATCGATGCCCATGACCTGGATCTCCTCGCGGTCGAAGGGCATCACCTTCTTCTCCCGGATGAGGACGCGGACCCCGTCGGAATCGAGCAGCGCGGCGCGTCCCGCCTGGACCTTGCGGCTTGTCATATAGGACCCCTTGTAGGTGAAGTCGCCGCTGCCGAGGCGCGCGACTCGGGCCTGCAGGCGGACCGGATCGCCGTGAAGGCGGTCGGTCTTGCCGCCGACGAGGACGTCGATCGAAGCTCCTTCACCCGAGTCGAAGGCGCGGGCGACCGCGTCGGGATCGGCCAGCGTGACCACCGAGCCCTTCGCCTTCGCGCGGAGGAGCGCGTCCAGCAGCACGGTGCCGTCCCCGGGCGAGCCGCCGCCGACGTTGTCCGCGACGTCCACCAGGATCACCGGGCCTTCCGCATGTCGGAGCGCGCGGGCGACGGCCTCTTCCGGCGGGAGGTTCGCCACGCGGAAGCGGCCGCGGGCCTCCCAGGCGGCGCGGGCGACGTCGCGGGCGATCGACTCCGCCAGATCCGGTCGTCCGTCGGTGGTGGCGACGGCACTGAGGCCGGCATGGGGCACGTCGGCGTAGGGGAAGCCGCCCGCGACGGTGACGCTGAGGACGCCCTCCTGCCGCTCGAAGGCCGCGGCCATCTTCATGAGGTCGCCCATCGGACCGGTATCGGTGCGCTGGGCCTGCGGCGCCGTGAGCAGCGGGGGCCGCGCGATCGCGCGGGTGGGACGGAGGGCGCCCGACAGCTTCCGCGCCAGGAGTCCGGCGACTTCGACGCCGCGGTCGACCGGATCGACGTGCGGATAGGTGTCGTAGCCGGCGAAGATGTCGACCCTGCGGACGAACAGGTCGCCGATGTTGGCGTGGAAGTCGAGCACGGCGCCGATGGGGAGCTCGCCGAGCCGCGCGCGGATCCGGCCCAGCAGATCGCCCTCCACGTCGTCGATCCCCTCGACGACCATGGCGCCGTGAAGATCCAGGAGGAGGCCGTCCGGGCGGATCTCCGCGAGCCGGTCGATGAGGCGCTTCGCGAACTCTTCGTAGGCGTCGAGCCGGACGCTGCCCGAGGGGACCGCCGAGGCGAAGAGCGCCGGCAGGATCTCCATCCGGGTCGCGCGGGCGCCTTCGATGAAGCCGCCGAGCGGCGTGCGGGTGTTCCGGAACGAGTCGAGGAGCGCGGCCCCCTCAAGGACGTCGAACTGTTCCCGGGAGCTGGGGGCGCTCGCAAACGTGTTCGTCTCGTGCCAGATGCCGCCGATCGCGATGCGCATGGCCCCTCAGAATACCTCTCTGCCGCTTGAATCATTCCAATTTACCTCGGGTTAACCCCGGCATCGAATCCGTATGAAGACGATCGGGGCGCTCCTGCTGGCGTCGGCGGCGGCGCTGGCCGGAGAGAATACCGGGGACTTCTCGAGGAGACTCGAAGCCAAGGTCTCCCTTAGCCTTCGGGGTGCGAGGCTGGCCGATGCGCTGGAGATTCTCCGCAACGCTACGGGCTTGAATTTCGTGGCGGAAGCGGGAGCCGACATGCCCGTAGACTTGGTCGTTCACGACGTGAGCGTCCGGTCCGCGCTCCGCCTGCTCCTCGCGCCGGCCGGTCGGACGGCGGTGTTCGAGGAGGGCGCGGTCGTCGTTCGCACGCGACGATGCTTGGCCGGGGGGACCTCGCTTCGGATCTACAACGTTCGGGCCTCGATGGCGAAGCTCGCGGATTTCCCGGGGCGTGATCTTGCCGTAGCGAGCGGAGGCTTCAGCTGATTCCTGATCTATGACGACGGTCCGTCGGGCCGCCTATCGGAGGAGTTTCTTATCGACCTGGTCCGCCTCCACACGGGCGGGAGGACGTGGGATGAATGCCCACATGCCAGGGTCACCCTCGTCAACGGTTTGCTCTTCGTCAACCAGACGCCCGCGGTCCACCGCGAGATCCAAGCGCTCCTGGCGGAGATCCCATTCTAGGACCGGCGCCGATACCGGGCGAGCAGCGCCAGCAGCAGGGATCCTTCGAGGCCCGTCAGGCCGCAGCCTCCGCCGCCGTGGCCGCCAGAACCTTTGGCCGCGCCGCCGCCCCCGCCGCCCGCGGGCGGACCCGCCGGCGCCGCCGCCGTCAGCGCGAACGTCATCGAATTCACATTGAAGGATCCGCTGTCGAAGACGAGCCGGATCGCCTGCGTCCCCGCCGCGAGGGAGACGCCGGTCGCGCTGACCGTCTGCCAGGTCTGCCAGCCGCCGGTCCCCGGCGCGCTGACCGTTCCCGTCAGATTCGCCGCGCCCGAGGCCAGGTGCATCGTGCCGCCGGTCAGCGCCGAGGCCACGCGGAAGCTCACGTCGTAGGTCCCGGCGGTCGCGACGGTCACCGTGTACTGGAGCCATTCACCGGGCGAGAGCCAGCCCACGTTGTAGCCGCCGCCGGCGTCGCTCGACGCCTCGATGTCCACGCCGGTCGTCCGGTATTGTCCGCCGGAATTCACCGCGTCCGTATCGTGGTAGCCGACGCCTTCGCCGCCGTCGTCGAAGTCCTCGATCTCGACCGCGCCGGGAAGCGCGCGGGCCG
>JACQFK010000367.1 GCA_016200125.1 Planctomycetota bacterium | reverse complement strand
GTCGATCCAGGGCCTGCTGCGCGACCTCGATCGCATGCGCCCGCAGGTGCTCATCAAGGTCCTCATCGCCGACGTCACGCTCGACCAGAACACCCAGTTCGGAGTGCAGGGCTTCTGGGAGAACAAGATGACGGTGGGCGGCGGGGACAAGGCGACCAACCGCTTCGAGACCAAGTTCCCCCTGTCGACCTCGGGGATGACCTATACCCTCACCGGCGACGAGTTCCAGGGCACCCTCAACCTGTTCGCCTCCGAGGGCCGGCTCCGCGTTCTGGCGACGCCCCGGATCATGGTGCTCGACAACCAGACGGCGAACATCAACGTCGGCAAGGACGTGCCGCGCGTGACCAACACCACGATCAACTCGCTCGGCAACGTCCAGAACAGCGTGACCTACGAGAGCATCGGCATCATGCTCAACGTCACGCCCCACATCAACCCGGACGGCCTGGTGACGATGATCGTCGCGCCGGAGATCTCCGACGTGGCCTCGGCCGCGGAGTCGGTCCCCATCACCGAGGGCGTCTCCTCGCCGACCTTCAACGTCAACCGCGCGCAGACCACGGTCGCCGTGCGGAACGGGACCACGATCGTCATCGGCGGCCTGATCCGCGACTCCCTCGACGACTCGGTGTCGAAGATCCCGATCCTGTGCGACATCCCGCTGATCGGGGCGCTCTTCTCCAGCACGTCCAAGCGCACGATCAAGCGCGAGCTCATGATCTTCCTCACGCCCTACGTGGCCTACACGGCGATGGAGCTCGAGGAGATCACCCAGCTCGAGAAGTCGCGGCTCAAGCTCATGGACCCGCGCGACATCGAGGCGGAAAGCGACCGCTGGCTTGAGCGCGTCCGCAAATAGGAAGGATTGCACCTTGAACAACCGGGCACTCATCCTGGGCGCCGCCCTCCTCGCGTCGGCGGCCCTCTGGGGCTGCGCGTCGGCGGATTCCGCCCAGGGCATCTCCGAGTCCCAGCAGCTCCTGGAGGACGGCCGCGAGGCCGCCCGCGGGAATCGTCACGTCGAGGCGATCGCCTACTTCACCCGGGCCGTGAAGACCAACCCGGATCTCGCCGAGGGCTGGTATGAGCGGGGCAAGTCCAACATCCACTTCCGCCTCGACCCGAAGCTGGAGGGCGACAGCCGCGCCTACGAGCAGAAGGCCTTCGAGGACTTCTCGATGGCGGTCCGGAAGAACCCGGCCTACGCGGACGCCTACTTCAACCGGGCGATGATCTTCTGCTCCCGCGCGCAGTACAAGCCCGCGCTGGACGACCTGATGAACGCCGCCCGCTTCAACCCGCGCGACGCGGAGCCCCACCTGTGGATGGCCGAGGTCTACGAGAAGAAGCTCGAGGACCGGGTCGTGCTGGCCATGGAGCACTACGAGAAGTACGTGGACCTGGGCGGCACGGACGCGGCCGCGCGCGAGAAGGTACGCGTGTGGAAGGACTTCAAGAAGCAGCAGACGAGCGCCCTGCCGGCGCCGCTTCCCAAGTCGTCCAAGACCCCGACGGCGGAGGAGGAGGCCAAGGCGGCGGAGCTCCATCAGAAGGCCCTGGAGCTCCTCAAGCAGCCCGACAAGTCCGAGGCGGTCAAGGCGATCGAAGAGCTGCTCGCCGCCTACGGGCACACCAAGTACGTCCAGGAGAAGTCTCAGGCCCTCCAGGCCGCCGTCTCGATCTTCAAGAAGAAGGACGCACCCAAGTGAGATCGGCGCTCCTGCTCGTCCTCTTCGCCGTACAGGAGGATGCGCCGGTGGCGCAGGACAGGGAGCGCATCCGCGACCGCAAGCCGCTGACGGAGATCCAGAAGGCCGAGTACGCCTCCCCCGAAGGACCCGCCGTCAAGCCCCGCGCCTCCTACACGCTCGTGGTGGTTCCTCTCGAGTTCGCCGACCAGAAGTCGGGTCCGCGGGACCTCTCCAAGCTTGTCTTCGGCGGCGTGGCGGATTACTACGCGAAGGCGTCAGGCGGCCGCTTCAAGCTCGGTGGCAAGGTGGCCGACCGGGTGACGCTCGAGGTCGAACGCGCCGCCTTCGAGCGCCGTCACCTGGAGAAGGCGCTGGGCGGCCTTCCGGCCTGCGACGGCGTGGCTTTCGTCGCGGCGGGCGGCATGGCCGCGCGCGGGACGCCGCTCTGGCCCCATCGGGGCGTCGTCCGCGCCGGCGAGCGCGAGATCGATTACCTCCTCGTCCACGAGGAGGCGCCCGTGGCGATCGTCGCCCACGAGTTCATGCACCTGCTCGGGTTCGCGGACAAGTACGACGACGAGAAGGCCTCGGTCGCGGACGCCTGCATCCTGGGCACGGGCTACTCGGTCCGTCATCCTCCGCCGCCCTGCGCGGAGTGCCGCGCGAAGCTCGGCTGGGCCTCGCCCGCGGTCGTCGATCCCGCGCGCTCCTCGGCGATCGTGCTCGGTCCGGACCCGGCGCGCGCGGTCCGGATCCCGATGACGCCAGACGGGGACGAGACGCTGCTGCTCGAGATGCGCGACCGCCTCTTCGTGTGGCACACCGGCGGGAGCCGGACGATCGAGCTCGTGGGCCGCTACCCCTCCGAGGCCGGCGACCGCCTGACGCCCTTCTCCGAGCCCTCCTTCCGGGGCCGTTCCCTCGGTGCGCGAAAGGTCTGGATCACGGACATCCGCGTCGAGGACGGCAAGGCTTGGTTCCGCGTGGCCCCGGAGGCGCCGCTGACCCCCCTCGAGGAATGGCGCCGCTCCCACATCGGCAAGCGCCTGGGCGATTAGCGCCGGGCCAGCCGCTTCCGCGCCTCGGGCGAGGCGCTCTTCAGGGCCTCGTGGAGGGTTTCGAGGGCGACCCCGCCGTCGTAGAGCTCCAGCTCGCGCAGTGCCTGGTCGCGGACCGCGGGCGCGTCGTCATCCAGGTTCTTGATCAGCCCGGTGGGGCGGTCGAGGCCGCCGGCCGGATCCGTCGACAGCTCCTTCCGGAGAAGCGGGATCGTCGTGCCGGGGGCGGCCGCGAGCGCCGAGAAGGCGCGATGGGCCTCGAGGCCGTCGTGTCCCGCGAGCGCCTTCCAGAGGTCGCAGGATGCAGGGGCCGGCTGGGCGAGGTCCCAGACGAAGACCAGGCCGTCTGCGCCCGCCGACGCGAGACGGCGGCTGTCGGGCGAAAACGAGAGGGACGAGATCGGGGCCCCGTGGCCCTTGAACTCGCACAGCGGCTGGAGGGTGGCCGTGTCCCAGACCCGGAGGGTCTTGTCGAAGAACCGTCCGCCGGCGAAGTCGGAGCCGATGGAGAGGATGCGCGAACCGTCAGGCGTGTAGAAGACCGAGTGGATTCCGCTGTAGTGGCGGAGCCGCGAGGTGCCCAGGCGGGCGACCGCGCCTTCGGGCGGCGGAGGCTCCTGGGCGAAGAACGCCAGCCCCAGGCCGAGCAGGAAAGTGTTCACCCGGCTATTGGACGCTTCCCGGCGGCTGAACCCTTCATCCGCCTGTTCCGTTGATTGCAGGGGATGAGGGATCCTCGACGGTTTCCGTTCTTCTTCCTGGTCACGGTTGCGGCCTTGGCCGCGCTCCTGGGCCTCGCCTGGACTCGGCATCGGATCCGGGAGTGGGGACACGCCCGGGCGGTCCGGAACCTGAGAATACAATGGAGGCTGCGCCCCGCTCCGCCGGTCTGGTGCCCGCCGACGAATCCGGCGCTGCTCCAGTGGGGCAGGAGCTGGAAGCAGAGCTGGGTAGTCGTCGAGGACGGGGTCGAGGTCGACTCGGGCTGCTCCGCATTCTACTTCTGCGGCTGATGGATTGAGGAACGGGGAGCGTCTCATATAGGGAACCCGAATGACTCTCCTGATCGCTTCACTGATCGCCCTGGCCGCGCAGGACAAGGACCCGGAGATCTTCCGGCAGCTCCGGGCCGGCGCCGGCGCGGACCAGATCGCGGCGCTCCTGGAGAAGGATCCCGCGCGGGTCCGGGCGCGGGCCGAATTGGAGGAGACCCCGCTCCACGATGCCGCCCGCTTCAGCTCCCTGGACGTGGTGAAGCTCCTCGTGGACAAAGGGGCGGACGTCCGCTCCGTCTGCTACAACCGCTTCACCCCGCTCTACTTCGCCTGCAGCGCAGGCAAGGCGGACGTCGCGAAGGTCCTGATCGCGAAGGGGGCGGACCTCGAGGCTTCGAGCACCGGCGGCACGCCGATGCAGGCGGCCGCCCTGCACGGGCACAAGGACGTCGTGAAGGCGCTCATTGAAGCCGGCGCCTTGTACGACTTCGATTCCGCGATCTACCTGTCGGATGAGGCCCGCATCAACGCGCTCCTCGCGGACGAACCCGCCCTGGCCCTCGGGGGCCAGAGCCTTCATCAGGCCTGCCGAGGGGGGAACGCCCGGATCGTGGCCCTGATGCTGGCCCAGGGGGCGGGTCCCAACCAGCCCGGGGAATACTGGCACGAACCGCCCCTGTTCCATGCCCTGCAGCATCCCGCGGTCGTGAAACTGCTGCTCGACAAGGGCGCCGATCCGAAGGCCCGGGTGGACATGAAGGGAGTGCGGTCGGGGGCCACGCTCCTCCACCTGGCCGCCGGCGGACCCGCGGATACGGCCCGTCTCCTGATCGCCGCGGGAGCGGACCTGAATGCCATCCTGGTGGACCGGAACGGCGAGAAACGGGTCTTCACTCCGCTCCATGTCGCGGCCCAGGCGGGATCCCCCGAGATGACGGAGCTGTTCCTCGGCTGCAAGGTGGATCCGCTCCTGAAAACGTGGACGAGCCAGAGCGCGCTCCAGCTGGCCACGGCCCACATCCGGCCCGTCTACAAGCCGGAACAGGCCGCCGAGAACCGCCGGCGCGCCGACACGGCGCGGATTCTCATCGCCGCGGGACTGGAGATCGATCTCCACAGCGCGATCGCTCTCGACGACGGCGCCCGGGTGGCGGCGCTCGTGAAGGAGCGCCCCGTCTGGTTCGACGAACTCGATGCGCAGGAGTACACTCCCCTTCAGAAGGCGGTCACGCTGTCGCGGGGCGCGATGGCCAGGGCCTTCCTCGCCGCCGGCGCCGATGTCAACGGCCGGGGTCGCGATGGAGGCCGGGCACTCCACGACGCCGCCTTCTGGGGGCTGCCCGACATGGTGCGGCTCCTCCTGGATGCCAAGGCCGACGTGAACGCCCCCAACGGGCACGGCGACACTCCGCTGAGCGAAGCGCTCCGGGTGCGCCCGCACACGGAGGACGTCAAGGCCATGGATGCCGTGATCAAGCTGCTGAGGGATGCCGGCGGGAAGTGAGGGCGGTCAGGGAGCCTGGAGGCAGACGTCGTAGGGCCGGCCGGGGACCCTTCCGAGCCGGATCTCTTTCCGAGGCAGTCCCCCCCGCTTGGCCTCTCCCAGCGGGACCGCGGGACGTCCGACCTTCGCCAGAAACGATTCGAGCACTCCCCGATAGGCCATCCCTTCCGATTCCGCATGGGCGGTGAAGCAGGAGTACTCGGGCTGCGCCGCGGCGTCGCGGACCGATTCGTCGACGAACTCCTCCGGCCTGACGCGGCCCAGCGCCTCGTCGAGCGTGGGCAGCGTCACCGGGAGCTGCGGCACCGTGCCTTCCCGTCCCTCGAAGACCGGCAGGAAGGGCGCGGTTCCGCGCGTGTCGCTGCCGAAGGCCAGGCCCGCCTGCTGCTCCAGGTCGAAGAGGTCGCGCGTGAGGAGCCAGGCGGGGGCGGCGAAGGACGCGGGCGATGCGGCCAGGATCGTCCGGTAGGCCTCCATCATCTTCCCGAACTCCTCGCGAAGCTTCTCCGGCGCGTACCTGGGCAGCTTGTCCTGCCAGCGACGGTGGTCCCAGCCGTGGACGCCGATCTCGTGGCCCTCGTCCCGGATCCGCCTGAGCGTGTCGGGCAGCCCCGCCCCCACGAGGGGCGAGGGCAGCAGCGTGCCGTAGAAGGCGGTGGCCCAGCCGTAGGTGGACGCCGCCTTCGTGCGGATCATCTTGAGCGCGAACTTCGGATTGAGGAGCTTGAGAAGCGCGAGCCCCGAAGCGTCGGGCCCGAAGGTGACATAGAACGTCGCCCGGGACTTCGCGCGGCGGAGGACGTCGAGGACGCCGGGCACGCCGTCGCGCAGCCCCCGGTAGGTGCAGACGTCGACGCGCAGGCACAGCGGATTCAACGCTTCTTCTTCTCCAGCGCCGCGGAGGTGAGCGAGGGCTTGGACTCGCTCTCCTTGCGGAACCAGTCGATCGTCGCCTTGAGGCCCGCCTGGAGCGAGGTCCGGGGCGCGACGCCGAGGACCTTCTTCATCCGGGTGATGTCGGGCACGCGCCGCGGGATGTCCTCGTAGCGCGACCCGTAGATCTGCTCCTGCTTCACGAACTTGAGATTCTTCCTGGGATCGCGTCCGCAGATCCGGTTCATGGTCTCCGCGAGCTCGAGAATCGTCGTCTCGCGGTCGTCGCCGATGTTGAACACGCCGCCGATCGCCTGCTTCTTGAGGCCGGCCGCCATCGTGCCCCGCACGGCGTCGTCGATGTAGGTGAAGCAGCGGGTCTGCTTGCCGTCCCCGATGATCGTGAGGGGCTCGTTGCGGAGGATCTGGCCCATGAAGATGGTGATCACGCGGCCGACGTCGATCTTGTCGAGCCGCGGTCCGATGATGTTGAAGTAGCGGACGACCGAGACCTCCAGGCCCATGCGCTGGAAGGCCCAGGCATAGTGCTCCCCCGCGGCCTTCGAGGTCGAGTAGCACCAGCGGTCGGTCGTCGTCGCGCCCAGCACGCGGTCGTCCTCCTCCTTCCAGGGAACTTTCGGATTGCGGCCGTAGACTTCGCTGGTCGAGGCGAAGACGAGCCGCTTCCCGTGGCGGTGGGCCAGGCGGAGCAGGTTGAGCGTGCCCAGGATGTTGACGTTGAGGACGTTGAAGGGGTCGTCGACGTAGTGCTCCACGCCGACGACCGCGGCGTGATGGTAGATCAGATCCGCGCGGATGACGAAGGCCTCCATGGCGCCCTCGTCGAGGACCGAGGCCTTCACGTAATGGAACTTCGGATTGGACAGGAGATGGCGGACCTTGAGGTTCATGCCGGTGTCGACGGACCAGACCTGGTCGCCGCGCTTGAGGTGGCCCTCGGCGAGGTGCGATCCGATGAACCCGCCGCCGCCGGTGATCAGGACCTTCATTCTATTCTCCGAGTTTCGTTCCCTTGCGAAGGACCGGCCGCGCCGACGGATCGTCCGGGAACTCGCAGCGCTCGATACGATACGCTCCGTCGCCCGTGGCGACAAGAGACTCTTCAATCAGGAGGCCCGGCGGGCCCTTCCCCGCGGCGGGCACGCCCTGCCAGACCATCAGCTTGCGGCCGCCCAGCGTGGTGAAGGCGCCCGGGAAGGGGTCGGTGACCGCGCGCACCAGGCCGTCGATGCGTTTCGTGGGCTGGGACCAGTCGATGCGGCCGTCGTCGGGCCTCCGGCGGCCCCGATAGGTGGCTTTCGTCGCGTCCTGCGGGAGGCGCGGCGCGGTCCCGGCGCGGACGGCGGGCCAGACGTCGCGGAGCAGGAGCTTCGCCTCGTCCACGGCGCGGAAGAAGAGGTCGCGGGCGGTGTCGCGCGGGCCGATCCTCCACGCTCGCTGGGCGACGATGTCCCCGGCGTCGGGCGCCTTCACCATGTGGTGGAGCGTCACGCCCGTCTCCTCCTCGCCCTCCACGAGCGCCCAATTGATCGGCGCGCGGCCGCGGAGCCGGGGTAGCTTCGAGCCGTGGAGGTTGAGGGCCCCCCGGGGGGCGAGGCCGAGCACGGCCATGGGGATCATGTTCCGGTAATAGAAGGACAGGATCAGCTCCGGCCGGAGCCGGCCGACCGCGTCCTTCAGGTCCGCTTCCTCTCCGTAGATCAGGGGGACCTTCGCGGCCGTCGCGACCTCCGCCAGCGAGCGGTACCAGCGCTTCTCGCCGGGGTCGTCGCGGTGGGTGACGACGGCGGCGACCTCCTCGCCCTGCGCGAGAAGGAACTCCAGCCCGCAGCAGCCCATCTCGCCGTAGCCGAAGAGGACGATCCTCATGCGAAGACAAATCCGAAATCCGAAATCCGAAATCCGAACGAGGCAGCCCCTGCGGTCTCCCAGGGGGGGGCGGCTCCCCTCTCGGGGGGGAAGGGAGGGGACTTCTTTCGGATTTCGGATTTCGGATTTCGGATTTTCACTCTTTGTCTTCCCCGTGGACCTTTCTCACGACATAGCGGGGTCTTTGTCTCACTTCGCCGTAGATGCGGCCCACGTACTCGCCCAGGATGCCCATCCCGATGAAGAGGCCGCCCACCATCATGAAGAGGGCGGCGAAGAGCGTGAAGACGCCGAACTGGGCCCACTGGTCGCCCCGGAGGATCCGCATCACCAGGATGTAGATCGAGAGCGCGAAGGAGAAGAGGGCGACGAGGGCTCCGAACCAGCTCAGGAAGCGGAGGGGGAGGAAGGAGAAGCCGGTCATCAGGTCCATCTGCAGCTTGATCAGCTGCAGGAGCCCGTACTTGGAGGTCCCGCGCGCCCGCTCGGCGTGGTCGACCGGGATCTCCGTCGTCTTCTTGGCGTACATCATCGCCAGCACGGGGATAAAGCTCGAGAGCTCCTTGCACTGGGCGATCTGGTCCACGACGTTGCGGCTGTAGGCGCGCAGCATGCAGCCGTAATCGGTCATGCCCTGGGCCGCCCGGTTGCCGCCGCGCGTGAGGCGGTTGACCAGCTTCGACGCGATCTTGCGGAAGATGGGGTCCTGGCGGTTCTTCCGGACCGAGCCCACGACGTCGAAGCCCTCCTCCATCTTCGCCACGAGCTTCGGAACCTCCTCGGGCGGGTTCTGGAGGTCGGCGTCGAGCGTGACGACGATCTCCCCGCGCGTCTGCGCGAGGCCCGCGAAGACCGCGGCGTGCTGGCCGTAGTTGCGGTTGAACTCGACGACGCGGACGCGCGGCTCCTTCGCGGCGAATCCGGAGAGGATCTCTAGCGACTTGTCGGCGCTGCCGTCGTCGACGTAGACGAGCTCCCAGGGCTTCCCGATCGAATCGAGCGCCTTCGTCATGCGTCCGTGGAGCTCGGGGAGGTTCGCCTCCTCGTTGTAGACGGGGATCACCGCGGAGACGTGGATCTTCGGGCCGCTCATGCGAGCACTTTCCGGACCGCGGCGACCACGTCGTCCGCGTCCTGGTCGGTCATGGCCGGGAAGAGCGGCAGGGAGAGGATGCGGCTGCAGACGAGCTCCGTCCGGGGGAGCTTCTTCGCGCCCTTCTTGTAGAGGCTGGTCTTGTGGACGGCCTCGAAGTGGAGCCCGGTGCCGATGTTCTCGTCCTTGAGCTTCGCCATGAATTCGTCGCGCTTGTCGACCAGCACCGTGAAGAGGTGCCAGGCGTGGCGGTGCGGGTAGGCCGGCGCGGCGGGGAGGCCGAGGCCGGGGACGCCGGCGAGCCCGGCCGGGTAGCGTTCCGCGATCGCGCGCCGGCGCTCGATGAAGCCGTCGAGCTTGCGGAGCTGGTGGATTCCCAGCGCGGAGGCGATGTCGGTCAGGTTGTATTTGAATCCCGGGAGCACGGTGTCGTAGTGCGCGGTCGCGGAGGAGCCGTAGGCCTTCCAGGCGTCGCGGGAGACGCCGTGGAACTTGAAGAGTTTGACCCGCTTGGCGAGATCGTCGTCGTCCGTCGTGAGCATGCCGCCTTCGCCGGTCGTGATGTCCTTGATCGGATGGAAGCTGTAGACCGCGGCGTTGCCGTGGCTGCCGATCCGCTTCCCCTTGTACTCGGTCCCCGCGGCGTGGGCGGCGTCCTCGATGATCCGGATCTTCTTCCCCGCGACGGCGCGCAGCGCGTCGAGATCCGCGGGGGCCCCCGCGAAGTGCACGGGGACGATGGCGCGGGTCTTCTTGGTGATCCGCTTCGCGACGTCCTTCGGATCAATCTGGCGCGTGTCCCGGTCGATGTCCGCGAAGACCACCCTGGCGCCGAGGGCGACGGCCATGTTCGCCGTGGCGGGCCAGGTGAGCGAGGGGCAGATGATCTCGTCGCCCCGCTTCAGGTCGAGGGCCCAGTAGGCGCAGTGGAGGGCCGCGGTGCCCGAGGAAAGGGCCAGCGCGTGCTTGGCGCCCACGTAGGCGGCGAAGTCCTTTTCGAACTGGACCGTGCGGGGGCCGGTGGTGATCCATCCCGAACGGAGGACCTCGGTGACCTCGCGGATCTCCTCCTCGCCGATGCTGGGGCGCGAGAAGGGGAGCATCGTCGCGCGGCCGGTCGTGGCGGTCATTGAATAACCCTCAGAAGATACTGGGATCGGCCCCGCGGGTCCAGCAGCGAGTCGAGGACCTGGACGATTCTCCCTTCCTTGAGGAGGGCCTGGTGCTGGGCATCCGACGCGAGATAGAACCCGGGCTCCCCCATTTTCATCGGCATGGCGGCGCCCACGTAGAAGTGGTAAATGCCGCCGAGACCGTCGGGGGAGGCGACGAAAAGCCGCTCGCCCGGGGGCAGGCGGGCGGCCGCCCGCCGGCAGAAGTCCGCGGTCTCCCGGTTGTCGGCGTTGAGCCGGGGATTGATGAAGAAGCCGTAGACGAAGAATCCCGCGAGAATCGCGGCGGCGGCCGCCGCGGCTCCGGCGCGGGCCCCCCCGCGCCATCCGGTCCCCGCGATGACCAGCGCGGCGCTGCCGGCCGCGAGCGCGATCGCGCCGAAATGGGGGGCGATCCTGCTCACGGAGCCTCCGGTCCAGGAGGAGGCCGGGACTGCCGCGACCAGGGCGGCGCCCGCCGCCAGGCTCAGGGCCAGGGCGATGATGCCGGCGCGGGCCAGCCGGGGGGCTTCCGCCCAGAGCGCGGCGAGCGTCGTACCCGCGGCCAGCGCCAGGGGCGCCGCAAAGTAGGTCAGGTAGTTGATCCGCTTCGCTGAGGAGATCGTGAAGAAGACGGCGACCATCGCGAACCAGGCGAGCGACAGGGCCACGCCGGGCGAGCGCCGGACCTTCCAGGCAAGAGGGAGCACGAGGAGCCAGGGCAGGAGCAGCGGGCCCTGCTTGAGGTAGAAATACGGGGGCCGCTTCTGCTGATACCCCTCCGCGAACGCATTGAGGTTCTCGAGGAGGAGGTTCTCCCGCAGGAAATCCCATCCGTTGATGCGCGTGACCGCCCAGTACCAGGGGGCGACGATCAGCAGGACGCCCGGGATGCCGATCCACAACTTCATCGCCAGGAGCAGCTTCCATTCTCGCCGGAGAAGGAACCGGGACAGGCCCCCCAGCCCCAGCAGCGCCACGGCGAGCGGGCCCTTCGCCAGGATCCCCAGGGCGGTGAAGACATACATGAGCGCCAGGTCGCGGGGCCTCCGCCCCCCGTCGGCCCAGGCGAGGAAGCGGTCGAAGGCCGCCGCGGCGAAGAGCAGCGTCAGCACGTCGGCGCGGCACATGCCGCTCTGGACGAAGAACGCGGGCAGGGTCGCCAGGATCATCGCGGACGCGAGCCCCGCCTCCGGCCCCGCCAGGCGCCGGGCCATCCCGGCGACGACCGCGAGGAGCGCCAGCGCCGCGAGCGCCGTCGGAAGCCGCATGGCGAACTCGTTGAAGCCGAAGAGGGCCCCCGAAATGGCGGAGAGCCAGTATCCGAGCGGCGGGTAGGGTCCGAACGGGTTGCCGCCGATCCGGGGGGTGATCCAGTCGCGGCCGGCAGCCATTTCCCGCGCCACTTCCGCGATCTGGCCCTCGTCGATCCGGGAGAGCGCCGATCTCCCGATCACGGAGAGGAGCAGCGCCAGTTCAACGGCGAGAAGAATGCCCAGAAGGCGCGTGAAGGGGATCGGATGATTCATGGATCAGTCGGATGATTCTAGCGGAGGAGGGGACGACCGACAAAGGGGGAATGCGGAAATCCGGCCCGTTGACAGAGGATTCGGGCTGAGGGATGATGCGGAACATCCATGGACTCCGACAACGGGCGCGCTTCGCTGCGGCCGGACCGCTCCGGATGGATGCTGATCGGGGTTCTCGGCGTCGTCTTCTGCTGGAACCTGGGCCGCGTCGAGCTCAGCGTGACCGACGAGGCCCGCAGCGCCGTCATCGTGCGGGACATGGTCGAAGGCGGCCGCTGGCTCCTCCCCCGCACGCCCGACGGCTATCTGTGCGAGAAGCCCCTCGCGTACTATGGCGCCTGCGCGCTCCTGGGCTCGGTGTTCGGCATCCATGAGTGGACCCTCCGCGGCGTGTCGGTCCTCATGGGGATCGCCGCGATGTTCATGACCTGGATCCTCGCGCGGCTCTACGGCCCGCCCCGGGCGGCCCGGCTGGCCGTCGTGGCGCTCGCGGCGAACGTGCTCTTCATCGGTTCCGCGCGGGACGCGATGGTCGACATGACGCTCGCGTTCTTCCTGACCGCCGGTCTGACCGCCTACTTCGCCGCGCGAGTCGGCCGGATCAGTCCCTGGAGGGCGGCCCTGCTCTGCGGCGCCGCCTTCGGGCTGGCGACGCTGTCCAAGGGACCGCTGGGCATCGCGCTTCCGATCGCCGTGGCGGGAGGCGACGCCCTGATGGAACACCGCGGCCGCTTCTGGCGGGCGTTTTCCTGGTGGAAGCAGGGGCTGGCGGCCTTGGCGCTGGCGGTCGCCCTTTCCTGCGCCTGGTATGTGCCCGGATATCTCCGGGGGGGCATGGAGTTCCTGGAGACCTGCCTGCTGGGCGAAAACTTCCGCATGCCCTTCGGCAAGACGAAGGGCATCGGGGTCGCCCACGAAAAGAACCTCCTCTACTACTTCGGCGTCCAGCTGGCCGCGATCCTCCCGCTGCTTCCCTTCCTTCCCGCCCTGGTGTCCTGGATGCGGGATCGCGGTTCCGATCCGGCTCGCCGGCACCTGGCGGCCTGGCTCGGCTTCGGCTTCCTGCTCTTCGAGATCGCGGCCAACAAGCGCATGTATTATCTCATCCCGCTCCAGCCGGCCGTCGCGGCGATGATCGCGCTGGCGGCGGAACAGGCGATGAAGAAGAACGAGACGCGGCCGCTCCGGACCATGTCCCTGATCACCGGCATCGTCGTCCTCATCGCGATGCTCGGGACGGCCGTCTTCTGCGTCCGGCCCTCGCTCCTGGCCGGACTGCGGGAAGGCAGCGTGGCGGAGGCGATCTCCCATCAGCGCGGCTGGATCGCCGTCGCGTCCGTCGGCCTCCTGGGGATCGGCGCGATGCTCGTGTACGCCGCCCGACGGGGTCCCGAGGCGCTGATGCGCGGGGCGATCGCGCTGGCGCTGTTCGTCGTCCTCTTCCGCTTCGGCGTGTATGACCGGCTCGAGGCCGAGTTCGATCGGACCCGGCCCTTCATCGCGTCCGTGGTCCCCAAGCTTCCGGACGGGATCTCCCCGGTCCTGGTCCCCCCGATCAAGGGATACAGCCTGGAGTTCTACTGGCCGGGCGGGCTCGTCCGCGACGAACGAGCGGCCGGCCTGTCGGAGTACCTGCTGGTCGCCCGCCCGAACCTCAAGGCCGTTCCCCCGCCTTACGAAACTCTCGGGACCTGGAAGTACGGGCCCCAGGGCCGGGACGACGTCCTGCTGCTCCGGAAAGAATCCCCCCGATGACGCGCCCGTCGATCCAGGTGCTGGGCCTCATCGCCTTCGTCACGGTCATCCGGGCGATCGTGAGCGCGCAGCTGGAGCTCACGTCGGTCGAGAGCTACCTCTGGGTCTGTTCGCAGCGGCCCGCGCTCGGATACTTCGACTATCCGGGCATGATCGCGTGGATGGGCTGGCTCTCGACGGCGCTCTTCGGCCACAGTCCGCTGGGGGTCCGGGCGGTCATGATCCTGGGCGCCGGCGCGATGATCGGCTTCATCTTCCTGGCCGCGCGAAGGCTCTACGACGAGCGGGTGGCCCGGCTGGCGGCCCTCGTCGCGGCGCTCGTCCCGATCTTCTTCGTGTACGCCGCGGAGGCGACGCCCGACGCGCCCTGCCTGCTCTTCTGGAGCGCGACGGTCTGGGCGCTCGCCCACGCGCTTTCGGGCGACTCGCCCCGCTGGTGGATCCTCGCGGGCTTCTTCCTCGGCCTGTCGATGGATTCGAAGTACCACGCGGTCTTCCTGGGGCTGGGCGTCTTCGGGTTCCTGCTGTTCAGCCCCGACCAGCGTCCCTGGCTGAAGCGCAAGGAGCCCTGGCTTGCGGTGGTCGCGGCGCTGATCGCGTTCTCCCCGACGCTCCTCTGGAACGCGCGCAATGGATGGCAGTCCTTCGCCTACCAGGGGGTGTCGCGGTTCAAGGAGAGCGGTTTCCAGCCGTCCCAGCTCTGGAAATACCCGCTGAGCCAGCTATCGCTGCTCACTCCATTCCTCTGCGTCGGCGCCTGGGCGGCGGGGATCACGACGCTGCTCCGCTGGCGGACGGCCGACTGGCGCGACCGCTTCCTCGCCGCGGCCGGCGTTCCGGTCCTCGTCTTCTTCACCCTGGTCATCTTCAGCCGCCCCGTGCGCGGCCACTGGCCGGTCCCCGGATACATCGGTCCGCTGATCCTCTCCTGCGCCGCGCTGCTGCGCTCGGGAACCTGGGGGCGAAGGCTCTATGCCGGATCGGTAGCCGTCCTGGCGGCGGCCTGGCTGCTCTTTCCCGCAGCCCTCGCGTTCATCCCCCTGGAGCAGCGGCGGGGCTGGTCGTCCCTGGCCGGCGACGTCGCGAAGCTCCGTCCGGACTTCGTGGTCTGCAACGAGTACCATCTCGCGTCGCAGATGGGATACCTGCTGCGGTCGTCCGAGGCCTGGGATCTGACGCCGGCGGGAAAGCCGTCCAAGAACTTCCCCAACTGGTGGCGCCGCGAGGACCACCTCGGGAAGAACGCCGTCGTGGTCTACGACGCGAAGCACTATCCGGCGGAGATGAAGCGCATCGGGGACTGTTTCGAGCGGATCGGTCCCGCGCGCGAAGTGGTCGTGCCGCGGGTCCAGGTCCTGGGCTTCGGGAGCAAGGAGCGCTACCTGCTCCTGGAGGCCTGGAACTACCGGGGGCCGAAAGTCGTCGACCCCCGCGCTTCCCCATCGGATGATTGACGACATGGCGGGCCGCCTTCCGCTCTGGAGCCGCTGGCTGATCGCGGTGACGATCGTCCGGGGGATTTTCGCCGCCCTCATCCCGCCGACGCCCGAAGAGGCCTATCACTGGGACTTCGCGGTGCATCTCGACTGGAGCTACTTCGACCATCCCGGGATGATCGCCTGGTCGATCGCCCTCGGCCGGCTGCTGTTCGGCGACACCCCCTTCGCGATCCGCT
The DNA here is from genome assembly GCA_016200125.1 of Planctomycetota bacterium. The sequence goes on along the minus strand of JACQFK010000367.1, from coordinate 7,464 downwards.
TCGTCCCGCTCCTCTTCGCGGCGGGGACGACGGCGATCCTCGCGCGGCTTGCGAAGAAGATCTACGGCGAGCCCGCGGCGCTCTGGGCGGTGCTCCTCCAGACCATCCAGCCCGTCACCTACCTCACCGCCGCGTCCGGGTTCCCCGACTCCCCGATGCTCTTCTTCTGGGCCCTCACGATGTCGCTGGTCTGGGAGGCGCTCGAGACCGGCCGGGGCGTCCTCTGGATCCCGGCCGGGGCGACGCTCGGCCTGGGCATGATCTCGAAGTACACGATCGTGTTCTTCGGGGTCTCCATGGTGTTCTACCTATTGACCAGCGCGCGGGACCGGCGCTGGCTGGCGACGCCCTGGCCCTACCTGGCCGCGGCGCTCGCGCTGGTCCTCTTCAGCCCGGTGACCTATTGGAACGCCCAGCACGACTGGGCCTCCCTCCGCTTCCAGGGCAGGAGCCGCTTCGACTCGGCGAACGAATTCCTCGTCACGGCCGCCCTCAAGTACCTGGGACTCCAGTGGGCGGCCGTCGTGCCGCTGACCCTGCCGATCGCGGTCCTGGCGATCCGCCGCTCGGCGCGTTCGACGCGGCCCGACGAGAAATACCTCTTCTGGTGCTTCGCGCCGATGTTCCTCTTCTTCTTCGCGGTCTCCTGGACCATGCCCACCCATGTCCTGTGGCCCCTCCCCTGCTGGCTCGGGATCACGGTCGTGATGTCGGGCCTGATGACGGAACTCCGTCCGGGGATCGCGAAGGTCTACGGCCGGACGCTGGCAGCGGTTTCCGGTCTGCTGCTGCTCCTCCTCAGCGTCCACGCGGCGTTTCAGCTTCCGAAGATCCCCCAGATGTCGCCAATGCAGGGCTGGGACATCGTCGCGAAGCGGGCGCGGCGGCTGAAGTCCGGGCTGCCGGAGGGAAGCTTCTACGTCGGACTCGGCCGCAAGTACTTCGTCGCCAGTCAGCTCGCCTTTCACCTGCCGGCGCCCTTCGAGGTGTACGGACGAACGCCGATCGGCGAATCGGACCTGCAGTTCGACTACTGGACGGACATCAAGAAGCTGGAGGGCCGCGACGCGCTCGTCGTGATCGAGGTCTTCCAGGGCGAGCAGGACCTCGAATCGAGAGTGCGGAAGTCGTTCCAGTCGGTGGAGGCCCTGGAGCGGCTCACGATCCCGATGCGGGGAGGAAAGCCGCTCCAGTATTCGTTCTACCGCGCCCGCGGCTACATCCCCACGCCGCTCACTTCTTCAGCGACTCGAGGTAGCTGAGGAGCGAGGCGAACTCCGCCACGCTGAGGGGCTCGACGAGCCCCGTGGGCATGATCGACGTCTCGAGCTTGCCGCGCTTCGCCACGGTCTTGAGCGGCAGCACGGTCGCGACCCCGAGGATGTTCCGGATCTCCACTTCGTCGCCCGACTCCCGGACGATGAAGCCCTCGTAGCGATCCTCCTCCTTGGTCTCGAACCAGTGCGTCGTGAAGCCCTGGGCGATCTTGGCGTTGGGCTTGAGGATCGACTCGATCAGCTCCGCCCGCGGATAGCGCGTCGCGATGTCGCCGAGGAAGGGCCCCTTGGGCGGGTCGTTCGGGGAGACGGTGTGGCAGGCGACGCAGCCCTGCCGGGCGAAGAGCTCCGCGCCCGTCTTGGGGTCGCCCTTCATCGGGAGCGCCTCCGCGAGCACCTGCTCGTAGGGGAGCGTCTTGATCGCCACGCGGTTCCCCGCGGCCTGCTGGTCGAGCTTGAGCGCGGCGGCGGCCTGGTTCGCGGCCTGGCGGACCTCGGGCCTCGCGTCCTTCTGGAGCGAGCGGATCTGGAAGGCATAGTCGTCGATCCGCGTCCACGCGATCGCGCGGAGCAGCTCGAGGACCCGCGGGGCGCTCAGCGCCTGGTCGATCGCGCGGTTGGCCGCGTCGCGGGCCTCCTTGGGCGACTGCTTGCGGTGGACGGTGTTGAGGAGCACGCCGAAGGCCAGCTCGCGGACCGCGGCGTCGTCGGACTACGCCCGCTTCGCCCAGGCGGCCGTGGCGGCGGCGTGGCGGCCGTCGCGCGCGAACTCGTCGCGCAGGCCGGTCAGCTCGCCGGGCGGCTTCTTCCAGCCCGCCATCACGCGGATCGCCGCCTCGGTCGCCTCCGGCCTGTTCGCGCGGAGCAGCGTGGTCAGCGACCGCGCGCGGACGGCGGGATCCTCTTTCGGGGAGGCGGCGGATTCCTCGAGCAGGGGCAGGGCCTCGGGAGGCAACGGCGACATCCGCCCGACCAGGTCGGCCGCGGTCGGGCGGAACGACGGATCCTGCGCCGCGAGCTTGAGGACGATCGGGACGGTCTCGGGGAAGGAAATCCGGTGGCGCTGGAGCTCGACGAGCAGCGCGCGGAGCGACGCGCCATCGGCGGCGGCGAGCTCCTCCTTGAGGCGCCGGGCGATCGTCTCGCTCAGCTCCCAGGTCACGGGCTTGAAGTAGGGTCCCGTGGTGTCGGGCCGCGTGCCCCACCAGCGGCCGTCCCAGTCGGCCTCGCGGGAGTGAAGCCGGCAGAGGAGGTGCAGCAGGGCTTTGCGCTTCTCGGAGTCCGGCTGCGCGCCCAGTTGATCGATCACGGCCTTGACGACCCCGGGCTCGTGGAGTTCCCCGAGGACGCGGACGGCCGCCGGGGTCATCGCCTCGAGGCAGACTTCCGACGCACGGAGCGAGATCAGCGACTGCACGGCGACGTGGGCGACGACCGGGTCGGGATCGGCGGTCAGGGGGAAGATCGAAGCGGCGGCCTCCTTCTGGCCGAGCCGGGCCAGCGCGGTCAGCGCCTGGAGCCGGACCCGCGGATCGGGGTCGTTGAGCGCGGCGGCGTACAGCGGTCTCTCCGGAGCGCGGCCATCGCCCAGGGCCCTCAGCGCGAATTCGCGGAGCGCGGGGATCGCCGTGAGCTTCGCGATCGCCGGATCCTGCCTGCCGAATTGCTTGAGGGTGAAGATCGCGGCGACACGGGGGGCGAGCGGGCCGTCCGCCGCCGCGAGCTTCTCGAGCGCCGGCAGGGCGGCGCTCCGGTCGGCGCGGCGGAGCAGCTCCCGCTGGGCCTGCAGGCGGCGCACGTGGCTCGGGGACGAGATCTCGGCGACCAGGGCCTCGAGCGGCGCCTTGGGGAGAGCGGGCGCCGCGTCCCTGGCGGCTCCCGCCGAGACGCGGGCGACGAAGCCGACGTTCGGGCCCGAGTAGTTGAAGCCGCCGTTCCTCCAGCTCGAGATGTAGAAGTTGCCCTTCGCGTCCGCGTCCAGGTCGGTCGGCCGCTGGATCTCGACGAAGATCTTCTGCTCCGCGCTGAACGTCGAGCCCTTGGTCTTCAGCGGATGACGGTAGACCGCGCTGCGGCCCCACTCGCAGGTGTAGAGGGTGTCGCCGAAGCCTTCGGGCAGGCCCGGCTCCTGGACGTAGAGCGAGCCGCAGGGCGAGCCGCCGCCGTAGTCCGCCAGGGGCTGGAGGATCTCGTCGCCGAAGTTCTTGAAGAGCGTCGGGTAGCCGAAGTTCGCCCCGGCGACGACGTGGCTCAGGCGCACGTCCCAGCCGCCGCCGTCGTTGGTGTTGTCGCGAGTGAAGGCGTTCAGGTAGGGGTCGATCGCCACGTCGTAGATGTTCCGCTGCCCGTGCGAGACGATCTCGAGCTCCGTTCCGTCGGGCTGCACCCGCACGACGCCGCCGCCGTGGAGCTGGATGGACTTGCCGTCCAGGCCGGTCGCCTTGACGAAGCCGTAGTCGCCGACGGCGACGTAGAGCCATCCGTCGATGCCCAGCGTCATCCCGTTGGTCGTGTGATCGGCGCCGCGGAACTTCAGGTCGAACCCGAGGCCCTGGACGATGACCTCCGAGCGCTCGGCCACGCCGTCGCCATCCTCGTCGTGGAAGGCGCGGATGAAGGGGGGATGGAGGACGTAGAGCGTCTTGCCGTCCCAGACGACGCCGCGGGGGCTGTCGACGTTGGGGGCGAAGACGCTGAACTTGTCGGCCTTGCCGTCGCCGTCCGTGTCGATGCAGCGGATGATGCGGCCGCGGTTGGGCTTGGCGTCGAGGGAGCCGTTCTCGTCGACGCCGACGAAGAGGGCGCCGTCGGGGGCGGCGGCGAGGCAGGTCGGATAGCCGACGTCGGGCGGCGCGGCGAAAATCGTCACCGTGAACCCGGGGGGAGCCTTGATGCCCGCGAGCAGCTGCTTGTCGTCGTTCAGGGGCCCTTTGGGGTCCTGCGGCGCGAAAAGGGCGATGGCCGAGGCGCAGGCGAGGAGTCGAATCATGGGCTCAGTACTATAGGTTGAGGCGCCGCGGACGTTTCAGGTATCCTTCATCGATGCGGCCGTCGAACAACCGTGCGTTCAAGGAATGGGCGGTGGTCTGCCGTGCGCTGGCGGAAGGCCGTCAGACCCTGATCCTCCGCAAGGGAGGCATCGCCGAGGCGCACGGAGCGTTCGAGCTGACCGACAAGGAGTTCTTCCTCTTCCCCACCTATCTGCACCAGTCGCCGGACGGCGTGATCCCCGAGTGGCGGGAGGGAATCACGGATGATCCCGCGCCCGGCAGGGTAATGATCTCGCACTACGCGGCGGTCGCAAGCGGGCAGCGAGTGGAGAGCCTGGAGGTCCTGCGGGCGCTGCGTCCTTATCACATCACGTCGGACGCCGTGGTCGAGGAGCGCTACCGCCGCTGGAGTCCCGGCGGCGTCTACGCCCTCATGGTACGGGTGCAGTCGCTCGCGGCGCCCGTGGTGCTGGAGTCCCTCGAATCCTACGCCGGCTGCACGTCCTGGCTCACGCTCGCGCGGGAGATCCCGCTGGCGGGGGCGCGGCCGGCGCTCGACGACGCGGCGTTCAAGCGCCGGCTCGCTGACATGAAGGGGATCGCATGCCCTGGGAGCTGACGATCCTGCATCCCCACGGCCACCGCCTGGGCAGCCCGAAGGAAGTGATGACGGCGCTCTCCCGGGCCTGGCCCGAGCTGGACTGGTTGACCCTGCCTCCGCTCCTGGAGCAGATCGGGGATCAACCCGATCATCCCCTCCACGCCCAGCTGCCGACCTGGAGCCCGGAGGCCCGGCGTCGGGCGGCGCTTCCCCGGACGGTGGGGGTCCTGGAGGACGAGGGGTTCTCCGTCGAGATCAGCGGACTCGAAGACGACCCGGTGGAGGAGCTTTACGCCGACGTCCGCGGCAACGGGGATCCCACGCCCGCGCTGCTGCGGCTCAAGAAGCAGTCCGGGTGGTCGCTCAAGGAAATGGTGATGGACCGCTTCCTGGACGAGCGCCAGGTCAAGGAGCGCTGGGACAACTACAAGCGGATGCGCGACGCTGCGGTCGACCCGGCGAACTGAGGATCAAAGGATCTCCTGGATCACGCGGCCCCCGCAGGGGAACGCTGCACGTTCACGGATACCCGACGCCCCGGAAGGCGGCGATGCCCTCTTCAATCGCGTCGATGAACCTGCCGGTGAGGACCTGGCCCCACGTGCGCACGGAGAGAGACTCCCGGCTTTCCGGATCGATGAGGTGGATGGACTGGAGGAGCACGGTGCTGTTGTTGATCTTCGTGACATAGCGGTCCAATCCATCGCCCTTTTTCAGGATCCCCGGGGCCGTCAGAACGAGCTGCAACCCGAGTTCGCACACGAACGGGATGTAGCCGATGGACTTCCCGGCCCTCGACCGGATGTCGAGCGCGTACTCGCCGGCGTGGGGCGCCTGATCCGGCAGCGAAAGGAGGGCGATGCCGCGGTTGCTGTTCCACGTCTTCCGCTTCCAGGCGGCCACCCAACGGATCGGAGGCGGCCCGGCCTTCATGAGGCGTTCAAACCCGTGGGGCGCCACCGCGTGGTCGATGCACTGGGCAAGGTCCGACTCGGGATCGCCCATGCTCAGACGATCTCTTTGATCACCCGGCCCTTGAGCAGCGTCAGCCGCTCGTGCCTCCCCAGGTGCAGGTAGGTGAGGCGCTCCTGGTCCAGGCCGAGCTGGTTCAGGATCGTCGTGTGGATGTCGCGGAAGTGATAGGGCTGCTCGACGGCGCGAAGGCCGATGGCGTCCGTGGCGCCGACGACCCGGCCGCCCTTCACGCCGCCGCCCGCCATCCACATCGAGAAGCCTAGGTTGTGGTGGTCGCGCCCCCGGCCGCCCTCGGCCTCGGGCGAGCGCCCGAACTCGCCGCCCCAGACGACCAGCGTGCTGTCGAGCAGGCCGCGGCGCTTCAGGTCCTTGAGCAGGCCCGCGATGGGCTTGTCCGTCTGCGAGGCCATCCTCAGGTGGTTCTCCTCGATGTCGCTGTGAGCGTCCCATTGCAGATTGCCGGTGCCGCCGCCGGAGACCACGCAGACGAAGCGCGTGCCCTTCTCCACGAGCCGCCGCGCCATCAGGCAGCGTCGGCCGTAGTCGTTCGTCGGCTCGGCGCCCACGCCGTAGAGGTCGAGGGTCTCCTTCGACTCCCGCGACAGGTCGAAGACTTCCGGCGCCTCGGTCTGCATCTTGAACGCGAGGTCGTAGGCGCTGATCCGCGCCGAGAACTCGGAGTCGCCCGCCTCGAGGTTCGCGCGGTTGAGGTTGCGGATCAGGTCGACCGTATCCTTCCGCTCGTCCCTCGACACGCCGGGCGGCAGCTCGAGGTTCAGGACCGGCCGCTTGCCCGGCCGGAACATCGTCGGCTGGTATACCGCCGGGAGGAAGCCGTTCGAGTAGAGCGGCTGGCCCGCCTCCTGCGCGCCGTGCGGGTCGGGCATGACGACGTAGGCGGGCATGGATTCGCTTTCGCTGCCCAGGCCATAGAGCGCCCAGGAGCCCATGCTCGGGAAGCCCGGGACGATGCGCCCGGTGAAGAGCTCGTACTGTGCGGCGGAGTGCACGACCATGTCGCCGTGGCAGGAGCGGAGGATCGCGAGATCATCGACGCACTGGGCGGTGTGCGGGAAAAGGTCGGACACCTCGATGCCGCTCTCGCCGTACTTCCGGAAGGTCCGCTTCGTGCCGAAGAGCTTCGCGGTCGGCGAGATGAACTGGTACTTCGCCTCGCCGAACTCCTTGGGGCGCGACTGGCCGTGGAGCCGGTTGAGGAGCGGCTTGGGGTCGAAGGTCTCCAGGTGGCTCGGGCCGCCCGACATGAAGAGGAAGATGACGGACTTCGCCTGCGGATTCAGGTGCGCGGGCTTCGGGGCGAGCGGGTTGATGACGCCGTCGTCGGCGCTGAGCTGACGCTCCAGCATCGACGCCAGCGCCAGGGAGCCGAAGCCGCAGAAGGCGTCCTGGATGAACTCCCTCCGGGTGCGCGTCGGACGGCGGTGCTCGCAGCTAGGGGACATAGAGGAACGCGTTCAGGTTGAAAAGCGCCAGGGCGAATTCCTTGAGCGGGCGCCGGGCGAGGAACTCCTGGGCGAGGCGCCGCTCTTCCGCGGAGGGCGGACGGCCAGCCGCGAGACGGAAGGCGAGGTCGATCTGCGCCGCCGGGGCCGTCCCGGCC
>JACQFK010000366.1 GCA_016200125.1 Planctomycetota bacterium | reverse complement strand
CCCCCAGGTGGGTCGAGGCCTGGAAGAGGGCGGCGGTCTTCTTGGTGTGGATCTCGTGGACGTCCGCCCGGGGCGCCAGGTCGATCTGCTGGCCGCCCACCATGCCCGCCGCGCCGGCCGCCCCGGCCAGGGCGAGGGTCATCGGCGCCACCAGCGACTTTTCCGGGGTCCGGGCGATCGCCTCGAAGGCCGCCGTCAGGAGCGCGTCGCCCGCCAGGATCGCCGTCGCCTCGTCGAACTTCTTGTGGCTCGACGGCTTGCCGCGGCGGAAGTCGTCGTCGTCCATCGCGGGCAGGTCGTCGTGGATGAGCGAGTAGGTGTGGATGTACTCGATGGCGCAGGCGGAGGGGAGGGCGTTCCTGATATCGCCCCCCAGGTCCCTGCACACCTGCAGCACGAGCGCGGGGCGGATCCGCTTCCCGGCATTGAAGAGGGTGTAGCGCATCGCGGCCTGCAGGCGGGCGGGGACGCCGCGGCGGGGAAGGAGCCGGTCGAGGGACGCTTCCAGCGCCCGGCTCATCGAGTCGTCAATCATGGAAAGCGACTATTCAATGAAGCGGCGGGCGGACGGTCAATGGCTATTTGCGGGGCGCCTTCTCGTCGGCGGCGGGGTCGAAGTCCTTCGCCGTGAGCGACCCGTCCCTCTCCTTCACGAGCAGCTGGATCTTCCTCTCGGCCTGCTCGAGGATCGCGTAGCACTGGCGCAGGGCCTTGATGCCCGACTCGTACTTCTCGATGGACTCCTCGAGCTTGAGCTTGCCGCCTTCGAGCGCCGTCACGGCGTCGTTGACCTGGGACAGGTACGTTTCGAAGGTTTCCTTCTTGGCCGCTTTGTCGGTCATGCCTCTTCCTTTTCCACTCGGGAAATGATCTGGCCGGAGCCGAGGCGGGAGATGATCCGGTCCCCGGGCTTGACCTGCGCCGCCTTCATGAGGATTTCCTGGGTCGCTTCGAGCCGCGTGATGGAATAGCCGCGCCCGAGGATCGCGACGGGCGAGAGGGCCTCCAGCGAGGCCGCCGCCTGCTTGAGCTCCGCCCGGGCGCGGTCCCTCCGGCGGCGGGCGTCGGACTGCAGACGCTAGGCGAGGTGGTCGACCCGGTCCCGGAGGATTTTCGGCAGCCCGGGAAGCCCGGCGTTCAGGCGGGCGTCGAGGTCGTCGAGCCGCTGCTTCAGCTGGTTGGGCAGGTCGCCGATGCGGCCGAAGGCGCGGCCGTCGCGCAGGCCGTCGAGCTGGGCGCGCGCGAGCTCGGCGCGGCTCCGCAGGGCGCGGCGGAGCTTGGAGTCGAGGTCGCCGAGCGAGTCCAGCAGATCGTCGAGCTTCGGCACGGCCTTCACCGCGCCGTCCGTGGGCGTGAGGGCGCGGAGGTCGGCGACGAAGTCCGAGATCGTGGTGTCGGTCTCGTGGCCGACGGCGCTGATCACGGGGATGCGCGACTGGAAGATGGCGCGCGCGACGGCCTCCTCGTTGAAGGCCCAGAGGTCCTCGATCGAGCCGCCGCCCCGGCCGACGATCATGACGTCGATCTCGGGCATCGAGAGGTTGAGCTGGCCGATCGCGGCGGCGATCTCCTGCGCGGCGCCCTCGCCCTGGACCTTGACGGGGTAGATGACCACGCGGAGCGCGGGGCAGCGGCTGCGCAGGGTGCGGACCATGTCGGCGACCGCGGCGCCGCTGGGCGAGGTGACGATCGCGAGCGTCCGGGGGAGGAAGGGGATGGGCCGCTTCCGGGCCTGGTCGAAGAGCCCTTCCTTCTGGAGCTTCTCCTTGAGCTGCTCGAACTTGAGCTGGAGGGAGCCGACGCCGCGCGGCTCCATGTCCTCGACGATGAGCTGGTACTTTCCGTAGGGGATGTAGACGTCGACCTTGCCGAAGGCGACGACCTCCATGCCGTTCTCCGGCTCGAAGCGGAGCCGGTTGGCCATCCCCTTCCAGATCGCGCAGGGGATCTGGGACTCCGCGTCCTTCAGGGTGAAGTAGAGGTGGCCGCTGGGCCCGGGCCCCTTGAAGTTGGAGATCTCGCCGGCGACCCAGACGTAGCGGATCGCGTCCTCGATCGAGCGCTTGATGCGGCGGGTCAGGTCGCCGACGGAGATGATCTTCTTCTCGGAAGGCTGGAACGACTCGGCGGCCAGGGCCATCGCGTCAGTCTATCAAGTGCTGCCGTTCCAACGTCGTTAAAACGGCAGCAGTTCAGCGGGCGCCGAAGACGTTGGCGTAGCGGTAGTAGACTTCGAGGGTGAGGGCGTTGATCGCGGTGGCGTAGACGCGGCCGCCGGAGTGGCGGGCCCAGAGGTCGACGGGCTCCCAGGAGCCCGTGCGGCAGCCGGTCGAGAGCGCGTTCTGGTTCTTCACCAGCGCGTTCTTCATGTCCTCGTTCCAGGCGCGCCACTTGGGGCCGGCGGGGCCGTCGAACTGGAAGAGCGCGAGGCTGCCGTAGTACCAGAAGTAGAAGTCGATCTTGCCCTCCTCCCACTCCGGCTTGAACTTCAGCAGCTGGTCGCAGCCGTTGGAGAGCCGCGGATCGGCCTTGTTCTTGTCCATGAAGATGCGGGACATGATCGCGATCGCGGTGGGGGAGAGCCAGCGCTCCCGGCCGTTCCCGGGCTTGCCCATGTAGCCCGCGCGGCTGTAGGTGGGCTCGGTCACCTGGTCCAGCCAGGCGCGGGTGCCCTCGTAGCACTCCTTGGGGAAGTTGAGACCGGAAATCTCGGCGCTCTTGAGGGCCATCGCCGCCCAGCCGGTGACCGAGGTGTCGTTGTCCGTGCAGCGGGGCGTGTAGCGCCATCCATTGCCCGGGTTCTGCGCGGCGACCAGGAAGTCGATCGCCTTCTGCGCCGGAGCCGCCAGCATCCCGGCGTTCGTCATGCCGTAGGCCTCGGAGAGGGCGAGCGCCGCGATGGAGTGGTTGTAGATGTAGTGGTTCCGCCGCGGGCCGATGCAGCCCTCGGCGTCCTGCTGCGCCACCAGCCACTTGATCGCGTTGCGGACCGTGTTGCCGAAGTGCAGGGTCTTGCCGGGGCGGACGGGATCGGGGAACTCGTCGCGGGACAGGTGGGAGAAGCCGGCGCCGAGGAACGCGAGCAGCGCGAGGCCGGTCACGCCGCTGTCGTAGTCGCGGCCGCCCGATCCGCTGCATTGCTCCTTGCCGCACTGGAGCGAGAATGAGGCGGCGCCCCAGGATCCGTCGGAGGCCTG
>JACQFK010000365.1 GCA_016200125.1 Planctomycetota bacterium | reverse complement strand
GTGGCGCCCTACGTCTCGGAAGTCCAGGAGCAGAACCGGACGGTCGAGATCGAAGTGGAACTCGAAACGGGCAGGGAAGGGCTGGATCTCCGGCACGGCACGTCGGCGGACGTGGAGGTGATCCTCCGCGAGATCCGCGACGTGGTCCGCGTCCCCAGCCAGGCGCTGCTCGAGGGCAACCGGGTGCTGATCGCGACCCCGGAGGGGCTCGTGCGGGCGCTGCCGCTGCAGCTCGGCCTGAAGAACTGGGAGTACGCCCAGGTCCTCGGGGGCCTGAGGGGAGGCGAGCAGGTCATCGTCTCCCTCGAATCGGAGAAGGTGAAGGAAGGGGTGCGGGTCCGGGTGCTTCCATGAACGAGCCGCTCATCCAGCTCCGCGGGATCCGGCGGGACTACCGGATGGGGGAGCAGGTGCTGCACGCGCTCGACGGCGTGGACGCGGACATCGAGGCGGGCGAGATCATCGCGCTGATGGGCGCCTCGGGATCGGGGAAGTCCACGCTCCTGAACGTCATCGGATGCCTCGACCGCCCCACGGCCGGCTCCTACCGGCTGGAGGGCCGGGAGGTCACGCAGCTCGGAGAGGGCGACCGCGTGGCCCTGAGGCGGCACAAGATCGGCTTCATCTTCCAGACCTTCCACCTCGTCCCGCGGATGACGGCGCTGCGGAACGTCGAGCTGCCGATGCTCTTCGCGAACATGCCGGCCGCCGAGCGGCACGACCGCGCGCTGCAGACCCTCGAGTCGGTGGGCCTGGCGCAGCGGGTGGACCACCGCCCCGACCAGCTTTCGGGCGGCGAGCGCCAGCGGGTCGCGATCGCCCGCGCGATGGCGATGAGCCCGTCGATCCTGCTGGCGGACGAGCCCACCGGGAACCTGGACTCCGCGTCGGGGGCCGAGGTGATCCGGCTCCTCCTCGATCTGAACCGGCGGGGCCACACGATCCTCGTGGTCACCCACAGCGCCGAAGTCGCCGCGATCGGACATCGCCTCCTCCGCATGAAGGACGGGCGCTTCGTATGACGCCGCGGGACCTCTTCCGGCTCGCCTGGGGCGCGCTGCGGGCCCACCGGGTGCGGACGCGCCTGACCTACCTCGCGCTCTCCATCGGCGTGGGGTCGGTGCTGCTGCTCAGCGGCCTCGGAGAGGGGACCCGCCGCTGGGTGGAGAACCAGTTCTCCTCCCTCGGGTCGAACGTCCTGGTCGCCCTGCCGGGCCGGACGGAGACGAGGGGCGGCGTCCCCCTGCTTCCCTCGACCACGCGCGACCTGACGATGGGAGACCTGCACGCCGTCGAGCGGCGGATGACCGGCGTCCGCCAGGTCGTGCCGCTCGTGATCGGCGAGGCCACCGCGACCTATGAGCGCCGGGGGCGCGCCGTCACGCTGATCGGCACGACCCGGGCCTTTCTCGAAATCCGGGACATCCAGGTGACCTTGGGCGAGAGCCTGCCCGCCGGCCCGGCCGACCTGGCCGCGCGCGTCTGCGTGATCGGCAAGAAGGTCCAGCGCGAGCTGTTCGGCGGACAGAATCCGCTGGGCGCCCGGCTCAAGCTCGGGGAGTACCCCTTCCGCGTCGCGGGCGTGATCGCCCAGCGGGGGCAGAGCATGATGGTGGATCTCGACGAGGTGGTCCTCATCCCGGCCGCGAACGCCCTCCGGATGCTCAACCGGACGGGCCTCTTCCGGATGATGGTGCAGCTCTCGTCGAGCTCGGACCTGGACCGGGCGGAGGCGCGGCTGACGGCGATCCTCAGGGAGCGCCATGACGACGAGGTGGACTTCACGGTGCTCACGCCGGGGGCCGTCGCGGCCTCCTTCGGACGGATCATCCGGATCATCACGCTGGCCCTGGTCGGCATCGCCGCCGTCTCGCTGACCGTCGCGGGCATCGGGATCATGAACGTCATGATCGTCTCCGTCACGGAGAGGACGGCCGAGATCGGCCTCATGAAGGCCCTGGGCGCGAGCTCGGCCCAGGTGACCGCCGTGTTCCTGGCCGAGGCCGTCGTCCTGTCGCTGCTCGGCGGGCTCGTGGGCATCGCGGGGGGCGTCGCGCTCACCGAGGCGGCCCGGGCCCTCTATCCCTCGATCCCCTTCCGGGTCCCCGCGGGCTCGATCGCGCTCGCCTCGGCCGTCGCCGGGAGCGTGGGGATCCTGTTCGGGCTGCTGCCGGCGCGGCGGGCGGCGCGGATGGAGCCGCTCGATGCGCTGCGGAGGAGGCTCTGATGCCCCTCGGAGACTTGTGGCGCCTGCTTCTCGAGACGCTGTCCACGCAGCGCCTCCGCTCCTTCCTCACCATCCTGGGCATCGTGATCGGGATCGCGTCGGTGGTGCTGCTGAGCTCGATCGGGGAGGGCACGCGGCAGGCCGTGGCCGGGCAGTTCACGCAGTTCGGGACCACGGTCGTCGGCATCCGGCCGGGCAAGGTCCGGACCTTCGGCGTCAGCCCGGGATCGCTGGGCGGTACGACGCGGCCCCTGACGGTCGAGGACGGTCTCTCGCTCCGCCACATCCCGGGGATCCGCCACGTGGCGCCGCACGTCGCGGGGCTCGCCGAAGTAAAGGCGGGGGAGCGGACCCGCCAGGTGATGGTGTACGGAACCGTGTACGAGGACCAGTTCGTCCTCCAGTGGTACCCCCGGATCGGGACCTTCCTCCCCGAGGGGGATCCCGATCTGATCCCCGCGGTCTGCGTGCTGGGCTCGAAGACCGCGCGCGAGCTCTTCCCCGGGGCGAATCCGCTGGGGGCGAAGGTGCGGGTGGGGCTGTCGCGCTTCACGGTCGTCGGGGTGATGTCGTCCAAGGGGCAGCTGCTCGGGTTCGACATGGACGACATGGCCTACATCCCGGTCCGCCGCGCGATGAAGCTCTTCAACCTGCACCAGGTGTCCGAAATCCATCTCTTCGTGACTAGCCATTCTCTGATCGATCGCGCGACCCGGGAGATGAAGCGGGCGCTGATGGACCGGCACGGCGGCGAGGAGGACTTCACGATCACCACCAACGCGGACATGCTCAAGGTGGTCGACCAGGTGGTCGGAGCCCTCTCCACCGGCGTGCTGGTGATCGCCGCGATCTCGGTGTTCGTCGGGGCGATGGGGATCCTGACGATCCTCTGGGTCTCGGTCCACGAGCGCCGGGCCGAGGTGGGACTCCTGAAGGCGATCGGCGCCAGCGACCGGCAGGTGCTGCTGATCTTCCTGGCGGAAGCGGCGGTCCTGTCCACCCTGGGCGGAGCGATCGGCGTGGCGGCAGGGCTCGGAGCCGGCGGCTTGCTGGGCGTCGTCGTCCCGGGCTTCTGGATCCAGACCCCGCTGTGGATCATCCCGCTGTCGCTCGGGACGGCCGCCGCGGTCGGCCTGGCCGCGGGCGTCGTCCCGGCGGGCACGCCTTTTGCGCATCCTCTTTCCAGCGGGGAAACTCTGCGCCTGCACGCAGGCATCGTCGGGGAGACGGCATGACGCGTCGGAGAATCTGGGAGATCAACTGCTTCGCCCTCGATGCGGTGCTCTGCACCTCCTTCGATGCGGACGAGCTCCTCTCGATCGACTCCAAGCTGCGCTCCGCCTGCGAGATTCCCGACCATCCGGGAGTCCTGGTGCCGCGGCCCCTCATCGTGTACGGAGTCGCCCACAAGGCCTGCCATTCGGAGAATCCGACCTCGTGCCGGATCGAGAAGCGCCTCGACGCCATGCACGAGCGGGCGCTCGAGGTGGCGGGACGCGCGGACAACGTGGACGTGCTGACGACCTGCTATGCCGCGTCGGAGGGCGAGGTCGGCGACCTTGCCGGCTGCCTCTGGTCGGTGCTGACCGATCCGCGGCAGGATCTGAGGCAGCAGGGCCTGTTCTGGCTCCAGGGCCTGATGATCCGGTCGCTCACCTGCTGGATGCGTTCGGGCCATGCACTGCCTGAGAAAGGACCGGGGACGGTCGAGCGGGATCGGTTGAAGGAATCGGAAGAGTGAACTCATGAGCAAGGTCAGACTCGCGTTCGCGGCCGTCGCGGCGGCCGGACTTGTGGCCTTCGTGCTGTCGGCGGACCGGGGCGCGGGCGCCCAGGTGGCCAAAGGGAAGACGCGGCCGGCGTCGACGAAATTCCTGATGCGGGGCATCAGCCAGGCCCACTGCAAGGGCGTCGCCGACCTCCTCAAGGACGCGGGCCCGGCCGACGACAAGGCCTGGGAAAACGTCGCCTGTCATGCGGCCTGCCTAAGCGAGCTGAGCTTCGCGCTGATGCAGGACGGCCGCTGTCCCGACGGGACCTGGGCCGGCGCCGCGAAGAGCCTGGGCGAAGGAGCCGCGGCCGTGATCGCGGCGGGCGAGAAGAAGGAGCTCGAGGCCGCGCGGACGGCCTTCAAGACCGTGACGGACTCATGCAAGAGCTGCCACGACGCCCATCGGAAACAGAAATGATCGGCGAGAGGGTATCGTCGGGAGACCACTCCGGTGTGCCATGAAGGCGGCCAGCCCTGGAAGCCGGTCCCCTTCCGGCGCGGCTGGGCCCTTCGGCCGCGGCCGGCGGACGGGTCCGGCCGAGGGGCGCTGCGGGTCCGGATCCTCTGCGGCGCCTACGACCCCTATTCACCGTTCATCGAGGGGGGCTGCGCGTCCGACTGGATCGAGGTCCTGGAGGAGCCGAGCTGCGCGCTGAGATGCCCGGGCTGCGGCCAGCACTGCCCCGAGGAGGTCGTCGACTGCGCCCGGAGCATGCTGCAGACGCGCTCCGTCTTCGTCTTCGGCTGCTTCCATCGCGCCTTCACCTTCAGCCGCCGGCAGCAGGAGCCCTATTTCGCGGTTCTCGACGTTCCCGAGGAGCGGCGGGAGGATCCGGAGGACGGCCGCCGTGGGTAACTGCTGGTCTGAGATCCTCGGCGAGGCGATCCGCACGCTGGCGTCTGGGGAGACGGCCCGCGCGCGGGACGTCTT
>JACQFK010000364.1 GCA_016200125.1 Planctomycetota bacterium | reverse complement strand
GTAGGTCTCGGCCAGCCAGAGATGCGTGGTCGAGCAGTCCGGCGCGAGGTCGAGGGCGCGGCGGAAGCTGGCGATCGCGCGGGCGTTGGAGCCTCCGAAGAGCCCCGGCATCTCGTGGAGCACCTTGCCGCGCAGGCGGGCGGGGCCGCCGGCGTCGACCTCCGGCGCGAGCTTGTCGGCGCGGTCGAGTTCCGCGAGCGCGGCCTTGGCGCGGCCGAGGGATCGCTCCCCGTCGGCGGCGTGCAGCAGGTTCGCGGCGAGCCAGTAGCGGGCGACGCCGTCCTCGGGGGCCAGTTTGAGGGCTGCCTCGGCGTGCTCCCGTCCCTGGGTCCGGTGATACAGGTGGGGAGCCCGGTCTTCTTCTTTTTGCAAGTCGAGCGCCTCGGCGGAGCGAGAATGGGCCTCGGCGAGGAGGCGCTGCAGCTCAACGGACCCGGGCTTCCGTTCGGCATGCCAGCGAAGGAGGGCGATGGCGTGGTCGAGGTTTCCGGGAGTCTCCCTGAGGTCGATGAGCCGGACGGCGTCGGGCAGGGGATCGCGGTGCCGTTCTTCCGTCGTGAGCGTCACCTGCCGCCAGGTGGGGTCCGTGGGCATCGACGGGGTCGACGCGCAGCCGCTCGCCCAGATCATCCCCAGCGCCGCGAGAGCCGCTCTCATCGCGCCAGAATACCACGGCCGGGAAGGGGAGTGTTATAGTACGTGCGGTGTACGGTCAGACGCATGCGGGGCTGGGCTGGGTGATCGGCGTGCTGGCGCCGAACGGCGACCGCCGCCTCCGCGCCTGGTGCTTCTGGTCCGCCATCCTTCCGGACATCGATGCGGTGCCGATCGTCTTCGGCTACGAGCACTATCATCGCTGGCATCACAAGCCGGGTCACAATGTCTTTCTCGGCGCCGCCGTCGTGATCGCCGCGCTCGTCCACTTTTGGGGACGGCCGCTGCGCGAACGGCTGGTCGCCGGAGTTCTCGTCGCGGTCTGCTTCGCGTCCCACCTCCTGACCGACCTGAAGCTCTCGGGCTGGGATGTCTGCCTGTTCTGGCCCTTCAGCGACCTGGGCTATGCCTTCCAGCCGATGTGGGCGCTGGGTCACCCGCTCAATACGTGGCTTGCCTACACGTTCATGATCCTGCCCTGGCTCCTGGTCTTTTGGAAGCCGGTGACGCCGCTCGAACTGTTGAGTCCGAGGCTCGACCGGATTTTCCTCAACGCCTTCCGTAAAAAGGATCAGAGCTGCTCCGCGTGTCCGGCGCCCTGCAACAACGCCTGCGACACCTGCTCCAGGCCCACCTGCATGAGGCACGGCCGCATCAACTGGCGGTTTCGAATCAAGTGCCCGGCCTGCGCGTTGGAGAAGTGAATGGCTTCCCCGGTCCGCCTGCCCGCGACGTATCTCGCCCACGGCTCTCCGATGCTGGCCGTCGAGCGCGACGGCGTCACAGAGATGCTGAGCCGATGGGGCGGCGCCCTGCGGCCCCGGACCATCGTCGTGGTCTCCGCCCACTGGGAGGCCCGGGGAGCGGTCCGGGTGACGGGAAGCCCGCGGCCTCCGCTGATCTACGATTTCTCCGGGTTTCCGCCGGAGCTCTATGACCTCCGCTATCCCAGCCCCGGTGATCCCGCGCTTGCGGCGGAGATCGTGAAGCGGCTCGAGGAGTCAGGCCTGAAGGCGGCCCTGGACGGGAGCCGCGGACTGGATCACGGCGCCTGGGTGCCGCTTCTTCATGCGTTTCCGGCGGCAAGCCTTCCGGTGGTCGAGGTCTCCCTTCCCGTTCCGAGAACGCCGGAGGAAGGTGTCCAGGTCGGAAGGGCGCTGGCGCCCCTCCGCGACCGCGGCGTGCTGCTGGTCGGCAGCGGCGGCATCGTCCACAACCTGCGGCGGGTCCGCTTTGACGACAAGCAGGCGCCGGAGGAGGACTGGGCGAAGGAATTCGACGGCTGGATCCGCGACCGGGTAAAGACGCTCGATGCCGCTGCGATCGCCGCGTATCGCAAGGACGCCCCTCACGCCTCCGAGGCGGTGCCGACCTCGGAGCACTTCGATCCGATCTTCTTCGTGCTGGGCGCGGCCTTGCCCGGAGACCGCGTTTCCACCCTTTTCGAAGGCTTCCACTACGGCAACCTCTCCATGCGCTCCTTCGAACTCCAGTCCTGAAGGAAGCCGCAACTGCGGCCATTCCAACGTCGTTGATTCGGTAGCACTTCGGACCCTCGGCCATTGTTCCCTCTACAGGGCAAGTGCTACCGTTCCAGCGACGTTGGAAGGTCAGGGAGGATGGCATGGACGCACAAGCGCGGCGGGAATTCCTGAAGAGCTTCTTCGGGGCGGTCGGCGTCGGGACGCTGGGGGGTTGCGCGGCCACCTCGACGGCGGAAAAGGACGTGCCCTACGCCCAGCCGGCGATGATGCCGGCGGAACTGCGCAAGCTCGACCGCGTGGGCGGGGCGCTCAAGATCACCAAGCTCGAGACCTTCCTCGTCAAGCCGCGCTGGCTCTTCCTGAAGATCCACACCGACTCGGGCATCGTGGGCCTCGGCGAGCCGATCACGGAAGGCCGCGCTCTCACGTGCCGCACCGCCATCGAGGAGATCGCGCCGTACCTGATCGGCAAGGATCCGCGGCGCGTCGTGCATCACTGGCAAGCGATCTACCGCCACGCCTTCTACCGGGGCGGGCCGATCCTGACCTCCGCGCTCAGCGGCATCGACCAGGCGCTCTGGGACATCAAGGGCAAGGCCTTCGGCGTTCCCGTCTACGAACTGCTGGGCGGGCCGACGCGGGACCGGGTCCGCGTCTACGCCCACGCGGGCAAGCCGGACCTCATCAAGCAGAAGAAGGCCCAGGGCTTCACGGCCTTCAAGTGCGGGCCCGCCAAGATGCGGCCCGCGCGCTTCATCGAGTCGCCGACCTTCGTCGGCAAGGTCGCGGAGGCCTTCGGGGCGCTGCGCGAGGCGGCGGGGCCGGACTGCGACATCGCCATCGACTTCCACGGCGCGATCAGCGCGGCGCTCGCCAAGGTGCTCATCAAGGCGCTGGAGCCGCACCTGCCGATGTTCATCGAGGAACCCATCAACTGCCAGGAGACCGACGTGATGGCCGAGATCGCGCGCGGGACGCATCTCCCGATCGCGACCGGCGAGCGCGTCTTCACCAAGGGGGGCTTCCGCGAGATCCTGGAGAAGAAGGCGGCGGTCGTGCTCCAGCCCGACCTCTGCCACGCGGGCGGCATCACCGAGGTCCGCCTCATCGCCGGCATGGCCGAGGCCTTCTACGCCACGATCGCGCCGCACAACCCGCTCGGCCCCATCTCGCTCGCCGCGGGGGTCCAGATCTCCGCGTCCATCCCCAACTTCCTCTGCCAGGAGCAGGTCAGCCTCGGGGAAGGCTACGTCAAGACGCCCTTCAAGGTCCGCGAGGGATATCTCGACCTGCCGACGGGCCCGGGCCTCGGCGTCGAGCTGGACGACGCCCTGATGGCCGACAAGATCGACCACACGTGGAAGAACCGCGAGGAGTACGACGCCGACGACGGTTCCGTCATGGACTGGTGATCCCGCGCTATTACTTGGCATGCGACGCAGCGGGATCCTGATCCTGGTGGGCGCCGCGCTCCTGGGCGAGGCGCGGGGCGCGCAGGACAAGAAAAAAGGCCCGGGCATGGACTTCGGGCCCTATCTCTCCTGCGCCGTCATGAGCCGGCCCGGCGGAAAGTTCGACAACAACAGCGGCAATTTCGAAGGCGACGTCACCGCCAGCGGCTTTCTCATCAAGCTGGCCGACGACTGGAGCGCCGGGGCCGTCTTCGACAGCGACAACCTCCGCCTCTCCGCCGGCTGGCTGGGCACGCCGATCAAGTTCACGGGGGTGATCTTCGACGGGGCCCACGGTCCCAGTCCGACCCTCGGCGCCGCGCCCCTCTTCGAGACGCCCCACGGCCCGGGATGGGCCAAGGACGGCAGCTTCAAGGATCCGCGCCCGGACTCGATCGCGCCGCTGCCGCCGCCCGGCCCTCTCCCTCGCGACTGGGGCCGCTACACCGGGCTCTACCTCCACGGCGGCCAGGCGATTTTCTCCTACACCGTGGGGAAGACGCCGGTCCTCGAGACGGTCGCGCTGGAGTCGGGCGCCCTGGCGCGGACGCTGCAGGTCGAAGCGTCCGACTTGCCGATGGAGCTGATGATCGCCAAGGCGTCGCCGGAGCTGCGGGTCGACGGCGTCAATCTGCCGGAAGGCGCGAAGATCGCGACGATCGAAGGACAGCTGCGCCTGCAGCTCCCGGCGGGGAAGGCGGGAACTTTCAAGCTGCTGATCGGCACGGGCGCCCCGGAAGCCTTCGCGGCGCTGCTGAAGTCCTCCCCGAAACCCGCCGACCTCGCCGCGCTCACGAAGGGCGGCCCGGCCCGCTGGGCCGAGACCCTCGTCACCCAGGGCGTGCTGGCCAAGGACAAGGGGCCCTACGTCGTCGACAACCTCACGCTTCCCTGGAAGAACCCCTGGAACGCGAAGATGCGCGTCGGCGGGATCGACTTCTTCTCCGACATGACCCGCGCGGCGGTCTGCACCTGGGACGGCGACGTCTGGATCGTCTCGGGGATCGACGCGTCGCTCGAGAAGCTGACCTGGAAGCGCTACGCCACCGGGCTTTACCAGCCCCTCGGGCTCCGCATCGTCAACGACGTGGTCTACACCGTGGGGCACGACCAGATCACGCGGCTCCACGATCTGAACGGCGACGGGGAGGCCGACTTCTACGAGAACTTCAACAACGACTGGGAGCTGACGACCGCGTTCCACACGTTCTGCTTCGATCTGCAGACGGATCCCAAGGGGAACTTCTACTTCGGCTTCAACTGTCCCGTGCGCGCGGGCGGCGGCGGCTTCCACCGGATCACGAAGCATCACGGCTGCATCCTCAAGGTCGCGCCGGACGGCTCGAAGCTGGAGGTGTTCGCCACCGGCTTCCGCGCGAACAACGGGATCGGCGTCGGGCCCAACGGGGAAGTCACCAGCGGGGACAACGAAGGCACCTGGGTGCCGGTCTGCCCGATCCACTGGGTGAAGCCCGGCAGCTTCAACGGCGTCGTCGACGGCGCGCACCGCGAACTCAAGTCGGCGAAGGGGAAGCCCGATCCCTCGGAGCAGCCGCGGCCGATCTGCTGGATGCCCAAGAACGTGGATAACTCGGGCGGCGGCCAAGTATGGGTCACCAGCAACGCCTGGGGCCCCTTCAAGGGAGAGCTGCTGCACATGTCCTACGGG
>JACQFK010000398.1 GCA_016200125.1 Planctomycetota bacterium | reverse complement strand
GTCGCAGTCGAGTTCGGCAGCGAAGGCGGCTCGGTCGGCAACGAGCTCACGGCCGTCTCCACCCGCTTCGCGCGCAAGGACATCGTCGAGTCGATCATCGAGCCGTCCAAGGTCATCTCCGAGCAGGTCGCCAACACGTTGATCCTCACCACGAGCGGAAAGATCCTCGACGGCCGTATCCTGGAGGAGAACGCCCAGCGGATCGTCCTGCAGCCCAACCCGCTGCAGCCCGAGAAGATCGAGATCAAGAAATCGGACATCGAGAAGCGGGCGCTGTCGAAGGTCTCACCGATGCCCGCGAAGCTGGTCGACACCTTCACGAAGGAGGAGATCCTCGACCTGCTCGCCTATCTCGAGTCGGGCGGGAAGAAGGACCATCCCGCCTTCGCGTCGCTCCGCCGCGCGGCGGACGTGACCGACCGGGTCGCCGCCGAAGTGAAGGACAACCGGCTCCGGATCACGGCGAGCAACGAGCTCTTCGGCGATCCGGCCCCCAACATGCTGAAGAAGTTCCGCGTCGACTATCTCGAGGGCGATGAGGCCAAGTCGAAGACCGTCGACGAGAACGCGACGCTCGAGATCCGCGCTGCCCAGGGCAAGAAGCTGGTCATCAAGCGCGCACTGTACGGGGTCCTGCCCTAGAACCACGGGGGGTCCGATGCTCCAGTTCCGACGACTCTCGCTCTTTCTCCTCTGCGTCCCCGCCCTGGCGGCCGCGCCGCAGGCGGAGCCTCCGATCCTCGGCTTCGGGGAGCGGGCGGCCGCCGAGCAGCGCGCGCTGGAAGGGCGCTTCGACGCGCAGATCCGCGCCGACAACCTCCGCGACTGGATGAAGCGGCTCACGGCCCGGCCCCACCACCTGGGCTCGCCCTACGACAAGGAGAACGCCGACTTCATCGCCGCGCAGTTCAAGTCCTGGGGCTACGACACGAAGGTCGAGCAGTTCGACGTCCTGTTCCCCACGCCGAAGTCGCGGCTGCTCGAGATGACCGCGCCCACGGCGTACAAGGCCGTGCTTGCGGAGCCGGCGCTCAAGGAGGACGCGACCTCCGGCCAGGCGGACGAGCAGCTTCCGGTGTACAACGCGTACTCCGTCGACGGCGACGTCACGGGCGAGCTCGTCTACGTCAACCACGGCATCCCGAAGGACTACGAGGAGCTGGAGCGCCGCGGGATCGACGTCAAGGGGAAGATCGTGATCGCGCGGTACTACGGCTCCTGGCGCGGCATCAAGCCCAAGGTCGCCGCCGAGCACGGCGCGATCGGCTGCATCATCTACTCCGACCCCCACGAGGACGGCTACTTCCAGGGCGACGTCTACCCGAAAGGCTCGTACCGCAATGCCCTCGGGGCCCAGCGAGGCTCGGTGATGGACATGCCGCTCTATCCGGGCGATCCGCTCACGCCGGGCGTCGGGGCGACGAAGGACGCGAAGCGGCTTCCGATCAAGGACGCGCCCACGCTGACCAAGATCCCGGTGCTTCCGATCTCCTACGAGGATGCGCTCCCGCTCCTCAAAGCGCTCGAAGGCCCCGTCGCCCCCGAAGCCTGGCGCGGAGCCCTGCCGCTGACCTACCACCTCGGGCCCGGTCCCGCCAACGTGCATCTGAAGCTGGAGTTCGACTGGAAGATCGTGCCGACCTACAACATCATCGCCCGCCTGGCGGGCCGCGAGCGGCCGGACCAGTGGGTGCTCCGGGGCAACCATCACGACGCCTGGGTGAACGGCGCCGAGGATCCGGTGAGCGGCATGGTCGCGGTGATGGAAGAAGCGCGCGCGGTCGCGGAGCTGGCGAAGGGCGGCTGGCGTCCCCGCCGGACGATCGTGTACTGCGCCTGGGACGGCGAGGAGGAGGGACTGCTGGGCTCGACCGAATGGGCGGAGACCCATGCCGCGGCGCTGAAAGAGCACGCGGTCGCCTACGTCAATTCCGACACCAACGGGCGCGGCTTCCTCCGCGCCTCGGGATCGCATTCGCTGGAGCGCCTGGTGAACCAGGCCGGGCGCGACGTGATCGATCCCCAGAAGAAGATCCCGGCCCTCGAACGGCTTCGGGCGCTGCAGCTGACGCGCGGGAGCGCCGAGGAGCAGAAGGAAGGGCGCGACCGGGCGGATCTGCGGATCGGCGCGCTCGGCTCGGGCTCGGATTACACGGTGTTCCTCGACCACCTCGGCGTCGCGTCGCTCGACGTGCGCTACGGCGGGGAGGACGGCGGCGGGTCCTATCACTCCATCTACGACTCCTTCGACTACTACCAGCGCTTCGGCGACCCCGGCTTCGTCTACGGCGTCGCGCTCGTCCAGACCGCCGGGCGGATCGTCCTGCGGCTGGCGGAATCCGGGACGCTGCCCTTCGAGTTCGGCGCCTCGGCCGAGGCGATCAGCGGTTACGGCCGGGAAGTGGTGAAGCTGGCCGACGACCTGCGGGAGGAGACGGAGAAGCGGAACCGCCTGATCCGCGAGGGCCGCTACGAGGCCGCGGCGGATCCCAAGGAGACCTTCGTCGCCCCCAAGCCGCAGCCGGCCGTCCCCTTCCTCAACTTCGCGCCGCTTCAGAACGCCCTCCACCGTCTCCGCCAGAGCGCGCAGGAGCACGACCGGGCTCGTCGCTCGCTGGAGAAGTCGGGCAAGGACGCGGGGGCGCCGCTGGACGAGCTGCTCTTCCGGACCGAGCGGGCGCTGACGCGGGACGAAGGCCTCCCGCGCCGGCCCTGGTTCAAGCACCTGGTGTACGCTCCGGGCTTCTACACGGGCTACGGCGTCAAGACGCTGCCCGGGATCCGCGAGGCGATCGAGGAACGGAAGTGTGACGAGGCCGCGGCGCAGACGGAAGCGACCGGCCGCGCGCTCGAACGGTACGCGGCCGAGATCGAGAAGGCGACCGAGGCGCTGAAGGCGGCCGCGAAGAATTAATACTTGTTCAGCAGGTAGAGCACCAGCGTCAGGATTCCGATGAGGGTAAGGATCTTCGCGATCCGGGCGAGCATCTCGTCACGCAGGGCCGTGTCCGCGACGGGAGCGCTGCCGGCGGGCGCCTGAACCACCGCTCGTCGCGTGTCCGAGGCCTCGCGGGGCCGGGGATCGCTCGCCGGGAGCAGGTAGGCGGTCTCGTCCGCGCTCACGATCCCCGTCTTCTGATCGAGCGGCATGCCGCATTTCCGGCAGGGATATCCCTCGGAGATCGTGGTCAGCACGTTGAAGTGGGCGCCGCAGAACGTGCAGGCCATCAGGACCTTGCCCTGGGTCTTCAGCACTTCGGGAATCGCGTCGGGGGACAGGCGTTCCGCCTCCACGAGCAGCTCGCCCAGCCGCTTGCGGATGCCGCGTTCGGCGAGGTCCTGCTGCGCCCGGAGCGCTTCGTTGACATGCTCCTGGCTCACCAGGCCGCGCTCGACGATGAGGCGGCCGAAGGCGACGGCGCCGCGCTGGGTGGGGGCGTAGGGCAGGGTTTCCTGCAGCCGGCGGCGCTGCTCCTCCAGGACCACGGTCAGCTGCTCCGGCGTCAGGAAGCCGCTCTCCACGAGGAGCACGCCGATCGGCTTGGCCTGGACCTGCCCCGCCTGGTGGTTGATGCACTCCTGGAGCTGCTCCCGGCTGAGCAGCTTGAGTTCCAGGGCGATCTGCCCGATGAGGAGTCGATTCCGCGAGCCCATCCCCCCTGATGATACCCCCACACCCACAAACCTAACCGTGTCATTTGTGGGCATATCCCACAAACGTAACCGTGTCGTTTGTGGGATATTGAGCGGGGAGCCTCAGGCGCTACTTGCCGTCGAAGAGCGCTTTGGCCTCGGCCGCGCTCAGCGCCCGGCCGTAGATGCGCACGTCGTCGATCGACCCCTTCGCCGGCCAGGACCACTCCTTGGCGCCCGGGCTGCCGATGCCGATCTTCCAGGTCTCGGTCGGGTACTTCTTCGCCGGGGCGTTGGGGGTGAACTCGAGGCTGTTCTTGGCCTCGCCGTTGAGGTAGATCACGACCTTGCCGGCGGGGCGGTCCACCGTTCCGACCAGGTGGTACCACTGGCCCGGCTCGTACTCCTCGTCCCAGGCGCCGGTGCCCGTCCAGATCGGCTCCTCGGGCCTCTCGCCCGCCAGCCAGTGGGTCATCGTGAACTTCTTCTCGTTCGTGTAGTAGAGGCCCAGGTGCCAGCCCGTCTTGACGACGATCGCGTAGGTCGCGTCGTTGGCGGATTCCGTGCCCGGCGGGACGCCCTCGGGCTTGAACCAGGCCGCCAGGGTGAAGCTTCCTTCCTGGATCTTGTCGAGCTCCTCAGTCCGGGGGATCTCCACGTGGCCGCCCTTGCCGTCGCACTTGAGCGCGCCGCCGAGCTTGCCTTCCGCCAGGACGGCGCTGCCGACGATGCTGCCCTCGGCCTTGCCAGAGGAGTCCGCCACGGTCGTGCTGCCCTTCGCGTCGTCGAACTTCCAGTGGCCGACGAGGTCCGAGGTGGCGGGAAAGGGGGACTCGGCGCGCTCGAAGGGTTCGAAGGTGATCGGGGTCTCCGCGAGGGGCGGCAGCTCGGCGGCCCGGCCGGCCGACGCCTGGGCCGCGGCGGACAGCCCGGCGGCCGACGGCCCCTGCGTAAAGACGAACGAATTCGCGGCCAGGAACGCTCCGGCCGCGGCCAGCGCCATCGCGGCGATCTTCAGCTTCGCGATCATCATCATGTTCAAGGCTCCCTGTGTCAGCAGTGCCACCGATTTCGGGGCCGCGCCTCCCGCCGCGGCCCTCGCCGCGGCGCGCGCGAATCCCCAGTCCGCCGTCCGGGCCGCCGCCTCGCGGGCCAGGAAGGCCGCCAGCAGCGCGCCCGACAGCGCCCCCGCTCCCCGGCCGACCAGCCGCCGGCGCAGGAGCTCGCGCCCCCGGGACAGCCAGGCTCCGACGGTTCCCATCGGGCTTCCCAGCGCGGCCGCCGTCTCCCCCAGGCTCTTCCCCTCGAGGTGGAAGAGGATGAGGGGCCGGCGGTATTTTTCGGGAAGGCCGTCGAGCTCGCCGTCGAGCAGTTCCCGGAGCGCCCCGTCGGCGTCCTCGGGCCGGCCCGTCGAAGCATTCATCGCGTTTCGCTCCCGCTCGCGGCGGGCCTCCCGCTCCCGTCGGGCGCTGATCGCCATGCCGCAGGCCACGTGATGCAGCCAGGGCCCCAGCGGCCGGCTCAGGTCGATCGCGCCGCCCTTGCGCGCCAGTACGAGGAAGACGGCCTGCGCCGCGTCCCGCGCCCCGTGCTCGTCGCGGAGGATCCGGGTGCAGACGCTAAGCACCATCGCTTCATGGCGGCCGACCAGGATTTCAAAGGCGCCCTCATCCTTCCGCCCCAGAAAGGCGGCCATCAGTTGAGCGTCGCTCCTGGCATCCGTCGTGGTCATCATGCCCACCCTTTCCCCGCAGCAGACCCGCCCCGCTTTGCATGGAAATAGAAGAGCTCAGGGGGGTTGTGACAGAAACGGGAGCCAGGTTACAGGAAACCCTCACTTCGGGTCGATGGAAAGCGCCGCCCGCAGGGGGGCCCGGAAGTCCGGCCAGGCGTCCGCTCCCTCATTCCGCGTGGTCGCCACGGTCACCTTGCCCCAGGGACTCTGCCCGAAATACTCGCGCTTCGGAGACGCTGCGTCGCCGCCGATGTGGATGGATACTCTCTTGACGGTGTCGATGAGCCCCGTGGATCGGCTCAGCTCCGCATGAAGGGTCCCGTCCGATGCGGTGAGGGCCGCGACCCTCCATCCCTTGGGGGCGATCCCCAGCAGCCGCCGGGCGACCTCGGTCGATCCGGACGTCTTCCCGTCGGCCACGTCGAACACGATCCAGTCCGACGTGAGCAGGGGTTCGTCGCCCGGATCCATCCGCCTCCCGTGGACCAGGAAAGGAATCTCCTGGAGGTCGATGATCCAGAGACCGCGGCCGCTGAATCGAACGTGGTACTTGCCGGGAACGTCAAGCAGGTAGTTCTCGGAAAGATCCAGCTCTTTGAAGAGCGTCACCGACTTTCCGGGCTCCAGGATGCGGCTGCTGCCCGCCGTCTGACGCGAGATGTCGATGAAGGGGGCGCGATGGCCGTCCGGCCCCACGACATCGAGCGATTCATTCGTGCTCACCCCCTGATCATCGTAGATCACGGCGGCCTGGCCGCCGTTGACGAGGTCAAGCCGGACGCGGACGGGCTTGCCGAGCGCCGGCGCTTCGTCCACTAGCTGGAGCCGCGTCGAGACGCCGTTCCAGGGGGAACCCTTCTCGGCGAGGGAGCGGAGATTCAATTCATCCAGGCGGGAGTCGTCCGGATCTTCGGAGTGACTGCAGGAAGCCAGGAAGAGGAGGAAGACCGCCCGCTTCATGATTCC
The DNA here is from genome assembly GCA_016200125.1 of Planctomycetota bacterium. The sequence goes on along the minus strand of JACQFK010000398.1, from coordinate 406 downwards.
AAGACGGCGCCGGGTGCGATTCTACTTCGCGACCGAAAAACCGGCCTGGCGGAGATCGTCGAAGCCCGCCTTGAGCGGGCGGGCGTCGTAGCCCTGCTTCCTCAGCATCGAGGCCGCCGTGAGCGCCCGCTTGCCGGAACGGCAGTGGATGTAGAGGATCTTCTTGGCGGGGAGCTTCTCGCCCAGCCGGTCGGCGAACTTGTCGCCCTTGGACTCCTCGCGCAGCCAGCTCAGCGGGACGAGCAGGGCGCCGTCGATGTGGCCGTCGTCCCACTCGCTCTGTTCGCGGACGTCGACGAGGACCGCATCCTTCTTCGCCATGGCCGCCTTCACCTGCTCCAGGGAAGGCTTGGGGAAGCGAGCTTTGCGGCTCTCGGCTTCGGAAGCCTCGGAGGAGCCCGGATAC
>JACQFK010000397.1 GCA_016200125.1 Planctomycetota bacterium | reverse complement strand
TGTGGAAATTCGACGGCAGCAACTGGACCTGGATGTCCGGCAGTACCGTCGGCGCGCAGACCGGCGTGTACGGAACCCTGGGCATCCCGTCGGCCTCCAACCAGCCGGGGTCCCGCGGCCATGCGGCCTGCTGGTTCGACCCGCTCGGTCACCTCTGGGTCTTCGGCGGCCAGGGCCTGGATTCCGTCGGCGCCTCCCTGGTGATGCTGAACGACCTCTGGCGATACGCCCCCTGAGCGGCGCGGGGCGCCCGACGGGGGCGTCAACCCTCCTCGCCCTTCCGTTCTTTTGTTCAGTTTATGGGTGATACCCCCCATACTCCGGTATAATGCCCCCCCTATGGCCGACGTTTGCGCCACCCATCCCGGCCGGAACGCGACGGGCCGCTGCGTCCGCTGCAGCCGGGCAACCTGCCCCCTCTGCGTGCTCGACGTCGACGGAACGCTCTACTGTTCCCTGCTCTGCTTCACGGAGCAGACGCTGGAAGCCAAGGAGAAGCCGCCGAAGCGCAAGCCTCCCGCAGGCCCCGATCCGCTCTCGAGCATCGACTTCAAGCCGGCCCCCGAGGGGTCGCTGAACGAGCCGTCGGTCGTGCTCGGCGCGGAGCAGGCGCAGCCGACCGACGAGTCGTCGATCCTGATGAGCGCGGCGTCGGAGCACGAGCCCTCGGAGACCTCGATCCTGGACATGGCGGCGCTGAAGAGGGCGGAGGCCGCCAAACTCGAGGATTCGTCGGTGGAGCCGATGCCGGGGAAGCTGAAGGACCCCACCTCGATCCTCGGCATGGCCCAGGTCGGACGGGCGGAGACCACGGGATCGGACGGCCTGCCCACCTGGCTCGAGGAGCCGCCGAAACCGGAGACCCCGCTGCCGATGCTGCTGCCTGGAACGCGCCGGTCGACCCTCCAGTCGATCTGCGTGTTCCATCCGGACACCCCCGCGGTGGTGCGTTGCTCCGCCTGCGGCGACCCGATCTGCACGCTCTGCATCGCGGATGAAAGCCAGGGCGGCCGCTGCTCGCCGCGCTGCCGCCGGGACATCCGCCGCTCGCGCCGGAACCAGGCGCTGATCGCGATCGGCTGCCTGGCGGCGGCCCTGCTGCTGTGGAGGCTGATTCCGACCCGCCCGCCGGAACCGGAGCCGAAGCCGGTCGCCGCGACCCAGCCTCCGAAGGCCGATCCCGTGGCCGAGGAGAGGGAGCGGCAGAGGCTCGAGGCGGTCGCCCGCGAAGAGGCCCGTCAGAGACAGGAGGCCCGGGCGAAGGAAGCGGCCCTGAAGGCGGAGGCCGAAGCAAAGGAGAAAGCCGAGGCGCTGTCCCGCGCGGAAGCCCTGGCCAAGGCGGAAGCCGAAGCCCGGGAAGCGGCGCGGAAGGCGGAGGCCAAGGCGAGGGAGGAAGCCTTCGCGAAAGCGGCCGCCGACGCCCGTGAGGCCCTGGCGAAGGCGGAGGCCGAAGCCAAGGCGAAGGCCGAGGCGATCGCGCGGGCGGAGGCCCTCGCGAAGGCGGAAGCCGACGCAAAGGGGGCGCGGGCGAGGGCGGAGGCCGAAGCCCGCGCGAGAGCGAAGGCGGAGGCGGAAGCCCGCGCCAAAGCCGAGGCCGAGGCGGCGGCCCGGGCGAAGCGGGAGGCGAAGGCGAAGGAGGAAGCCGCGGCCCTGGCCCTCCGGATCGAGAAGTCCCTGGCGAAGGCCTCCGAGCTGATCCGGGAGGCGACGCCGGAGTTCTGCGGGATCGCGGAAGGCGCCGAAACGCCGCTCCCCACGGAGAAAGCGCTCTGGGCGCTTCTGGCCCGGATCGAGGCGCTACAGAAGAAACTCGCGCGCGCCCGGGAAGAATATGTCGCGATCACGGCCCTGGCGCCGGATCGTTCCACCGTGGAGCGGCGGATCGGCATCCTCGGCGAGCTCATCCGCGCGCTCGAGGGCTACCGGAGCCGCTGCGAGGAGAGCGCTACTTCGGGCAGGTGAAGCCGGCCTGGATCTTCCGCAGGGCCTCCCACACCGGGGCCGACTTCTCCAGGGGCGACGCGATCGCGAACAGGCAACTCCGCTTCTGCGCGTCCGCAGGCCGCCCCCAGAGCTCGAGGTGCAGCGTCATCGGCTTGCCCGTGACGAAGGGGTCGTACCAGTCGATCCGCGCCTGGAGCAGCTCGGCGTCTTCGCCCCCCAGCTTGCCCTTCTTGTCCTGCTTCGTGACCTTGACGCTGATCCTGGAGAGGTCCAGGTCGAGCTTCTTGCCCCCGGCGACCGCGGCGCAGAGCCCCTTGTAGTATTTCAGCAGGTCCTTCTCCAGCGACGCCGGCTCGAAGGACATCTTGCCGTCGATCCACATCACGAAAGCGTAGCTGAAGTAGTCCGGCTCCTCCGGCTTGAACATCCCCGGCGCGAAGCGCAGGTCCTCGTGGCCCTTGTACTCGAGGTCCTTCGCAAATCCAAGCGGGAACTCCATCCGCTCCTTCCGCCATCCCTCCGGCGCCGTGAACGAGTAGGGGGCGGCCTCCTGGGCCGTCGCGCCGAGGACCGCGAGGACGAGCAGACGGATCACCGGACCTCCTTCATCTGGGCGTCCCATTCTCCACCCGTCCGGCAGGAGTGTCAATCACGGCCGCCGGGGGTTAGGATAGAAACGATGACCTTCCTCATTCTCGTGCTCGCGGGCCTGACGGCGGCCCCCCCAGGCATCGCCGAATGCCGTCCGCATCCGAAAAGAGATCGCCCGGATGAAGGGAGGCGATGACCTCTATCCCGGGTACCAGATTGCCTTGGATCTTGCCGGGATCGGTGAAGAAGTCATCCCCTTCGTGGAAGAAGGGCTGAAATCCCGCGACGCGACCACGCGGAAATGGTGAGCGCGGACCCTGACGAACCTGGGCCGTGAAAAGGCCGCGCGGAGCGGACCCGCGCTCCTCAAGGCCCTGGAAGCGGAATCGAATGCCCTGACCTTCTGGCATGTCGCCCAAGCCGTGGGCAAGACCCTCCCGGATCCCGGGAAGGCCGTCGCGGTCCTGTCGAAAGCCCTGGAGAAGGACGACCCCGGCTTCCTGGAAAGCGCGGCGGACGCTCTGTCCGGGTACGGTCCCAAAGCGGCGTCCGCCAAGCCCGGCCTCATCCGCGGGCCGGCCTCGGGCGGCTCCAACGTTCCCTGGCGCAGGCTCCACGCGCTCAAGGCGATCGGCCTGGACAAGTCCGACCTGGAGGCCATGAAAGACCTGAAGCTGCCGGCGGATTCCAGTTCCGCCCGCGACATCCTGATCGAACTCTTCGCCCTTCCGGAAGGCGCCCCGACCTTCGTCCGGAACAATCCCGCGGTGATCCCCTCGTTCGAGCCCAATGATCCCCCCCTCGTGGAACTCTTCAGCAGGAAGGATGACGGGCGCGACGGGCCCCGGAAGTTCCTCCTGGGGCAGAAAGGACTCCCGCCCTTCCTCCGGATCGACCCGGCGAAGGGCGAATCGATGGCGTTCGTCATGGGATGGCCGCGGCAGCTGGATCCCAAGCTCTGCTTCCCCCAGACGGAGCGCGTCGTGAAGCGGATCGGCGACCGGGTGAGCGTCGAGGACTTCGACGCCGATCCGGAGTACAAGCTCTGGGTGAAGGACGGCCTGGCCCTGCTCCGCATCGGGGAGAAGTGGGGCTTCGTCGACGAGAAGGGAACGATCGTGATCGCCCCGGCCTATGATCGGGCGCTCAACTTCGCCGGCGGCGTCGCGCCGATCATCGTCGGCGAGAAATACGGCACCATCGACCGGAAGGGCCTCGTGGTGGTGAAGCCCCGCTTCGAATGGGCCTACGAGTTCCACGACGGGCTCGGCGCCGGGCGCCAAGGCGACAACTGGGGCTTGATCAACGCGAAGGGCGAGTGGGTCGTCGAGCCCGTCTACGCGCGGATCGATCCCCTTGTCGGAGGCCTCCACGCCGAAACCTTCGACGGCCGAAAAGGCTTCCTCAACGAGAAGGGCGAGTTCCGCCAGAAGTGGGCGTCGGCCAGAGCAGCGAGGCGGCGACCGAAAGCAGCAGGACGCCGCCGACCACGGCCAGCGAGACGCCGATGGGGATCGGGGCGACCTCCGCGAGGAGCATCTTGACCCCGACGAAGCCCAGGATCAGCGCCAGGCCGATCTTGAGGTGGCAGAAGAGCGCCATCACCCCGGCCAGCGCGAAGTAGAGCGACCGGAGCCCGAGGATGGCGAACACGTTCGACGTGTAGACGATGAACGGATCGGGCGTCACCGCGAAAATCGCCGGGATGGAATCCAGCGCGAACACCAGATCCGTGAACTCGATCGTGAGCAGGACGAGGAAGAGCAGGGTCGCCCGGCGCCGCCCGTCGCGGACCACGAAGAAGCGGTCCCCGGCGTACTCGTCGTCCGCGCGCAGGATCCTCCGGAAAAGCCTCACGAAGGGGTTCGCGGCGGGATCCACGCCGTCGCCCTTCTGGAACGCGAGCTTCAGCCCCGTGAGCACGAGGAAGCCGCCGAAGACGTAGAGCGTCCAGTGGAAGCGGGCGATCAGCGCGGCGCCCGCCGCGATCAGGCCCGCGCGCAGCAGCAGCGCCCCCAGGATGCCCCAGAACAGAACCTTGTGCTGGGTGGCGGGCGGGACCTTGAAGTACGCGAAGACCACCAGGAAGACGAAAAGATTGTCGACGCTGAGGGATTTCTCGATCAGGTAGCCAGTGAAGAACTGGAGCGCCGGCGTCGACCCCCGCCAGAAATGCAGGACGCCGCCGAAGAGCAGCGCGAGGACGATCCAGACCACGGACCAGGCCACCGCCTCCCGCACCTTGACGGCGTGGGCCTTCCGGTGAAAGACGCCGAGATCGAGCGCGAGCATCAGCAGGATGAAGCCGTTGAAGCCCGCCCAGAGCAGGGGATGAGTGGGAAGAAACATGACCACCTTCTTTCATGAGGAGGAGGGGATTCGACCGCGCGACAGCGGAAGGACGCGCTAGAGGCGCGGCGGCGGGCGGGAGAAGAGGGGCGGAGCGTCAAGGACGGAGGGACGGACGGGAGCCGCGCCGTCCAGGGCCGGAACGGGGGGCCGAAGCCCGCAGACGGCGGCGGCGGACTCCCTCGGCGCGACCGATCGGTCCGCGGGCCGGGCGCTGCGGGAG
>JACQFK010000396.1 GCA_016200125.1 Planctomycetota bacterium | reverse complement strand
GTGGCACTCCTGGGGGAAACGGGATCCGGGAAGTCGAGCCTGCTGCGGCTGCTGGCCGGAGTGGAGACGCCCGACCGCGGGAAGATTTCGTGGGACGAGGAGGACCTGACGCAGGCCTCCGCCGATCTGCTCGCCCGCGTAGGCTACGTCGGCCAGGACACGGCCTTCACCCGCGGCCGAATCTGGAGGATTCTCGGGATGGCCGGTCCGGAAGCGCCCGCGCCGGAGGCGATCGCGCTCCTCAGGAAGATCGGCGCGTGGAAGTTCATCGAGCGGCTGCCGAACGGCTTGAAGGAGAGGGTCGGATCGCCCCTGCTGTCGCGGAACGAGGCGCGGCTCCTCCGGCTCGGGGCGGTCCTGCTCGGGAACGCGCCGCTCTGGGTGATGGACGGCGCCACCGACGGCCTGTCCCTCCGGCGCGCCCGCCGCTGCGTGGGCGCGACGCTGGAGAGGCTGGACGGACGGACGCTGATCGCCGGTTTCGCCCGGCCCGTCGCGCTGGAGAAGTTCGACCGCGTGATCGAGCTCCGCGACGGCCGCATCCGCTTCGACGGGAGCCCTCAGGAATGGAACGAGCGCAAGCTGCTCAGGAAGCCATGATGACGCAGGGTGAAAAGACGGGAACGCCCGCGACCGCGGCGCGGAAGAGTCCGATTCCGCAGGCGCTGATCCTGGCCGCGGGGAAGGGGAGCCGGCTCGGCAAGGCGGCCGACGGGCTTCCCAAGTGCCTGATCCAGGTGGGCGGCCGGCCCCTGATCCGCCACCAGCTCGACGCGCTGGCCGACGCGGGCATCAGCCCCGTCCTCGTGCTGATCGGCTACGGGGCCGATCTGGTTCGCGAAACCGTCGGCGAATCGGCGGAATCCATCCTGAACCCGCGCTACGCGGCGACGAACAGCCTCCATTCCTTCTTCCTGGCCAAGGACTGGATCAAGGGGCCCGCCCTCATCCTCAACAGCGACCTGCTCTGCGACCCGCGCCTGCTCGAGGCGCTGCTCCGTTCGGGCGAGGACAGCCTCGCCTACGATTCGCTCTCCGGCTACGCCCGCGAGCACATGAAGGTCGCGGTCCGGGACGGGAAGGTCACGAACCTCTCGAAGGACCTGCCGGAGGAGGGCACGTCGGGCGAGAACGTCGGCATGCTCTACCTGAGCCGGCGGACGCTCGACGTCGTCTTCAATCAGGCGGAGAAGCTGGTCGCGGCCGACCGCACCGACGCCTTCCTCGCCGAGGCGATCCGCGCCTCGCTCGGCCTGATCGAGCTCAAGGCGGTGGACGTCGCCGGGATCCCCTGGACGGAGATCGACACGCCGCACGACCTCGAGCGGGCGCGGCGCGAGTTGTGGCCGAAGATCTCGGAACGCTGTGGAAAGCGGACCGGCGCCTGGCGGGTCCGGGAGCGCCGGCGCCGCCTGCTCGGGCTGCTCGCGATGGTCGCGGCGCTCGCCCTGGTGTTCTCGCTGGCCCGAATCTCGGGGCCCCGCTCCTGGGAGACCCTCTCCCTCTCCGGGATCCGCTCCGTCTCGCCGGTCGTCGACGGCATCGCCAAGCACTGGTGGCGGGTGGACGGGGAGGAGCCGGCGGACTGCGAGATCGAGGGCCCGAGAAGCGTCGCCCTCGAGCTCCGCTGCGTCGCTCCCGCCAAGGAGGCGGGCGGCGGGCCCTGCATGGCCGAGGTCCTCCTGGACGGCGCCCGGCACGATCTGCACAAGTTCAACACGCGGCCCGATCCGCAGGCCTCGCTTCCGGATTCGACGGTTTGCGAGCGGCAGAAGGTGATGATCGACGTGCCCGCGGGCCGCCACCGGATCGCGGTGCGCCACCTGGCGGGAGACGCGAAGTCGCTGCTCGTCCGCTTCCGCGTGGCCTCGCCGGAGTAGGGCGCTCCTACTTCAATTCGGCCAGCTGCTTGATCTCCGCCTCGCTCAGGACCCGGTTGTAGATCCGGAAGTCGTCGAGGGAACCGTCGAAGCCCGCCGGCGGCGGCGCGATCGTCCAGGTCCAGTTGTCCCAGGCGACGACCGTGCGGTCGGTGGAGCGGGCTTCCGTCCGGACCTCCCCGTCGAGGGAGCAGGAGATCTGGCCGAACCGGTCGACGCAGAACGCGACGTGGTGCCACTGTCCATCGGCGACCGGGCGGACCCACTGCTTCACGTTGGCGTAGCCGACGGTCAAGGTTCCGGCCGCATCGATTTCGAGAGAGGGATTGGAAAAAATCCGGCGGGGCAGCCGGCTCGTGGTGCGAAGCCAGAAGGCGACCGTCACGCCCTCAAGCGGGCCGAAGGAGCGCGTGCCCAGATCGACATTGAGGGCCTGGCCGCCGTTGAGCTGGAGGCAGCCGCGACCGACGCGTCCACGCGCCCAGGCAAAGTCTTCTTCGGGACCCAGGATAGACCCGTCCCTCCCGGATCCGGAATGGTCGTGGATCACGCGGCCCCGGGTTTCATCGAAGGGCCAGTACCCGATCAGGCCCCGGTCGAGCTCGGGCGTATGGACGCCCTCTTCGCCCGGGTTGCCCCGCCGGAGGTAGAAGAGGAAGACGAGGGCGGCGCTCAGCGCGATCCAGACGGCGATCAGGATCCAGGCCTTCTTCATGGCCTCAGGAGGCCGCCGCGGGCTCGCGCTTCTCGGGCCAGGTGAGCGCGAAGAGGGCGGCGAGCAGGGGCAGCGCCCCGGCGGCCAGCAGCATCGGCACGAACTTGCCGATGGCCGGGGCGTGGGTGTCGGCGAAGCGCCCGATCAGGGGATGGAGCCTCGACACGATGAACCACACGGTCGCGCCGATCAGGCCCAGGCATTTCGACGTGTGGCCCGGGACGATGTCCTGCACGAAGGAGTAGAACATCGCGAAGACGCCCATGATGCCCGCGCCGACCATGCAGTAGAGCGGGTACATGATCCAGCGGCCCGGCGTGAACAGCGCCGGGAGCGCCGCCAGGCAGACGCAGGCGGCGATGAGGACGACGAGCTTGCGGGCGCGCTCGACCGGCCGCGCGGGCGTGATGACCCTGCGCGCGATGAAGCCGAACGCGATGCTCCCCAGGTCGGCGACCAGGTAATAGCCCATGAGGAGATACTGGAGCTCCTTGTCCGTGAACTTCAGGTCCACCACGAGATGGCGCGGCAGCCAGACGCGGTAGAGGTGCCAGGCCAGGTTGACGGCGATGCCGACCGCCATCGTGATCCAGAAGGTGCGCAGGCTGAAGACGTCGACGAAGGGAATCGTCTCCGCCGTGGCCGTCCCCTCCGGCGTCATCTCCCGGGCCCGCCCGCCGCGCGTGCACAGCAGCCAGAAGACGACCCAGAGCGAGCCCAGCGCGCCGACGATCTTGAAGAGGGAGCGCCAGCCTTCGCCGGTCTTCTCGTTCACCATCAGGAGGACGAGGACCGGCGTGAGGACCGCGCCGATGGTCATGCCGCTGTTGAAGACGCCGTTCGCGAAGCTCTGGGATTCGCGCGGCATGATGCGGCGGACGGTGCCGACGGCGACGGGCCAGTTGAAGGCCTCGCCCGCGCCCAGCATCGCGCGGCAGATCTGCAGCTCGAGGATCGTCGTGACGAAGCCGGTCGCGAAGCCCGCGAGCGACCAGACCAGCAGGGCCCCGGCGTAGAGCCACCGCAGGCTCCAGCGGTCGGCGAGGAAGCCCGCCACCACGAGGAACACCGCGTAGGAGTATCCGAAGACCTCCTCGAGCTTCCCGTAGCCTTCCTCCTTGAGGTGGAAGTCGTTCTTGATGAACGAGCTGAGATTCCCGAGCGCCGCCCGGTCCATGTAGTTGATGACCGTGGCGAGGAGCATCATGACGACGACCCCCCACTTCCAGGCGGGAATGGCGGAGCGGGACGATCCGTCGGGGGTGTTCATGAAGCTGCCGCCATGGTAGGACGGCCCCGGAAAAGCATCAAGCAATGCCTGATGCTTCTTCTCAGCAGATGCGCATCGTGAGGCCGCCGTCGATCGTGTAGGTCTCGCCGGTGATGTAGTCGTTGGTCGCCAGCTCGCGGATCAGGGTCGCCACCTGCTCGGGCGTCCCCTCCTTGTGGAGCGGGATGCGGTTCTTCAGGTTGTGCTCCTTGACCTCCGGCGTCATCTTCGCGTGGAAGGCGGTGCGGATCACGCCGGGCGCCACGCCGTTCACGCGGATGTTCCAGTCGGCGAACTCGAAGGCGAGCGCGCGCGTCAGCTGCGGGATCGCCCCCTTCACCGTCTGGTAGGCCAGGTTCGTCCGGATCGCGCGGATCCCCGCGGTCGACGAGACGAGAAGGATCGCCCCTTCGCGCTTCTCCTTCATCGCGGGGATGACCGCGCGGCAGAGGTGGTAGACCGGGTGGACGTGGACGTCGAAAGCGGCGAGCCACTGCTCGGGCGTGACGTCGAAGAGCCCGCCGTTCACGGGGCCGCCCGCGGCGTGGATGAGCACGTCGACGGGCCCGAGCTTCTTCACGGTCTCGTCCACGCAGCGCGCCGCGTCCGCCGGTTTCGCGACGTCGGCGGAGACCGCCAGCGAGTGCGGGCCGAGACGGGCGAGGGTCTTCCTCGCCTCGTCGTCGATCGTCCGCGCGACGATGGACACCCGGGCGCCCTGCTCGGCGAGCGCGACCGCGGCGGCGGCGCCGATCCCCTTCGTGCCGCCGGTGACCAGGCAGACCTTGTTCTGAAGGTTCATACCCGGCTATTTTATCGCGTCGAGCTCCTTTTTCGCCTCCAAAGACACCTCGAGCGGCTTGTAGTCCTCGACGATCTTCTTCAGCGCCTTCTTCTTGTCCTCGACGTTCTCGAGGGCGAGCGCCTCCTTGAGGGCCTTGCGGCCGGCTTCGTTGGCCTTCGTCGTGGCCTCCTCGGTCATCGTCTTGAAGCCCGCGCCCTTCATCTTGCCGAGGCGGACGACGGCGTCGACGGCCTTCTTCGAGTCGCCCTTCTCGAGGAACGACTCGGTGTCCGCGACGCACTTGCGGGCGGCCTGCCACATGGCCAGGTGGATCTTCTCGCCCGGAACTTTCGTGAGCGCCTCGTTCATCTTCTTGATCAGCTCGCCGCCGGACAGCCCCCCGGTGACCTTGGAGATCTCCTTGCCCGTCGGGTCGGCGAAGACCGTGGAGGGCGTGCCGAAGGTCCCCTGGAAGAACTTGCCCATGACCGACGCGCCCTTCGTGTGGACCGAGCAGGGGATGTTGAAGTACTCGTTGCAGAGCTTGAGCGTCTCCTTGCCGACGGGGACGTCGTGGGTCCCGTGGGTCGTTTCGCTGTGGGCGATGACGTTGACGAAGCTCTTGGAGAGCTCGATGACCTTCGGGTCGGTGAATGTCGACTCCGACATTCCTTTGCAGGCGGGTCAGTTGTCCTTGTGCACCGCGATATGGATCGGGACGTTGCGCGCGGTGGCCTCGTCGACGGCGGCGGCCCAGTCGCCCTGCCAGTCGATGCCCTGTCCGGGGACCATGTTCGTCTTCTTGCCCTGGGGCTGAGCGAGCCCGGCGGCGGCGCAGACCAGGGCGATCGCGAGAACGGCTCGTTTCATGGCGTCACTCCCTTTCTTTCAACATAGACACCGGCCGGATCGAAACTTTGGGGCCGGCGACGCATATCACCAGTAACGATGGTACACCGATTCTCTATCCTTTGCATCCTGGCGCTGGGAGCCTGCCGGTCGGACCCGGCGCCGCAAGAGGCCGCCCGTCCCAGCTTCCTCATCATCCTCCCCGACCAGCTGCGCGCCCAGGCGCTCGGGTGCATGGGCAATCCCGACATCCGCACGCCGCACCTGGACGCGCTCGCGAAGGAAGGCCTGCTCTTCCGCAACACCTTCGCCAACACGCCCGTCTGCTGTCCCGCGCGGGCGGTCATCCTGACCGGACGCTACGCCCACGCGAACGGGATGGTCGCCAACGACCTGCGGCTCCGCGAATCGGAAACGACGGTCGCCGAGATCCTCCGGGAGCGGGGCTACCGCACGGGCTTCATCGGGAAGTGGCACCTCGACGGCGGGCCGCGCCTGCCGGGCTTCGTTCCGCCCGGTCCGCGCCGCCAGGGCTTCGACTTCTGGGCCGCCAACGAGTGCAGCCACGCCCACTTCAACACCCAGTACTTCCGCGACGGCGAGATGCCGATACCGGTGAAGAAGTTCGAGGCGGAGGCCTGGACCGACCTGGCGATCGAGTTCCTCCGCGAGTCGCGCGGGCGGCCCTTCTTCCTGGTCGTCTCGATGGGCCCGCCCCACGATCCTTACGGCGCGCCGGAGAAGTTCATGAAGATGTATCACCCGCAGACGATCTCGATGCGCCCCAACTGGGTGGAGGGCACGGCGGGGGGCGGGCGCAAGGAGATCGCCGCCTACGCCGCGGCGGTCACGGCGGTCGACGAGCAGGTCGGCCGGCTGTCGGCGTCGCTCCGGGAACTCGGGCGGGAAGAGGACACGATGGTCCTCCTGACGTCCGACCACGGCGACATGCTCGGCTCGCAGGGCCGGCGGCTCAAGCGGGTGCCCTGGGAGGAGTCGATCCGCGTGCCGGGGATCCTGAGGTATCCGCAGGCGGTGAAGCCGGGGCGGACGACGGACGCGCTCTTCAGCCATGCGGACATTGCGCCCACCATGCTGGCCCTCGCGGGGATCCCGATTCCTCCGGCGATGCAGGGGAGCGACCTGTCAGGCGTCGTCCGCGGGACCGCGGAAGCCGGCCCCGGCTCCGTCTTCCTCCAGCAGTTCGTGCCCTACCGGTCCGACAACGTGCTCGAGGGCTGGCGCGGCCTGAGGACGTCGCGGCACCTGTACGCGCGGACCGAGACGGAGCCCTGGCTGCTCTACGATCTCGAGGCCGATCCCTTCGAGCAGCGCAACCTCGCGGCCGATCCGGCCTCCGCGCCGCTGCGCGCGGAGCTGGAGCGGAAGCTCGCGGCCTGGATGGCGCGGACCGGCGACGCCTGGACCTTCAACTCCCGCCAGCCCGTGGACGACAAGGGCCGCCTCTACCGCTTCGGGACCTTCACGACGGTCGACGAGTACCTGAAGTGGGCGGCCGCCCATCCGGAGCTGGCGCCGAAGGACTAGCTTCCTTTGATCGGCGCGCCCATCAGCGACGCGAAGCGCCGGGCCAGGGCCTCGGCGGGGTCCCGCGGTCCCTGACCCAGATCCACGGCGGACTGTTCCTGGACTTCGAGCGTGACCCGCCAGCTGCGGCACTCGGGCTGGTTCCCGAACGAATCGTTCCGGAGCCAGACGGCGGCGATCGACTTGAAGGGAAGCTCGCGTCTCCGGCTCCGGAAGGGGGCGGACTCGATGAGCTCGATCCGCCGGCCCCGAACGTCGATCTCGAGACGGCTCCGCTTCCACACGCTGAAAAGGGCGCCGGAAACATAGATGACACCCAGGAATCCGACGACGGAGGTGCCCAGCATGATCGTTTCCCCGATCCCGACCTCCTCCTCCCGGGCCGGCGGAAAGGCCCAGGCGATCCTCCAGGCCAGCGCCGTAACCCCGATCAGACCGAGGCCCAGGAGCAGATGACGCAGCGTTCCCCAGCGGGCGGAGGAGCGGAAGACGGTCGTCCCCTCCGTCGCCGGCTCCTCGCGGTGGAGGTCGTAGTCCATGGCGTCCCTCAGAGCCGGCGGGGCGGCGGCCACTTCTCGATCGGCAGCGTCGCGAGGCGGTCCATCATCTTCTTGAGCACCGGGCGCTGGCAGCGGATGTGGTGGGCGAGGGCGCGCCGCGCGCCGTCCCAGTCGCGCCGCAGGAGCGCCTGGAGGATCCGCCGGTGCTGCGCCGCCATCTCGCGGACGGCCCCGATCGAGGCGGTGTCGAAGAGCGTCGTGAAGTAGGCGCCGTGGCGGTCGAAGAAGTCGCGGAGGTAGCGGTTGTTGGATTTCTCGAGCAGGTAGCGGTGGAAGTCGTTGTCGAGGCCGTCCTCGTTGGCGGCGAGCATTCGCTCGAGGTCCGCGCGGACGAGCCTCGGGCGGGCGAGGTCGAGCGCCTTCAGCTCCAGCGTCTCGCGGATCTCGAGGTAGGCGTCGAGCTCCCCGCCGCGGAGCGGCCGAATGCGCCAGCCCTTGCGGGGGACGTGCTCGAGGAGCCCGGTGCCCACGAGGCGGCCGAAGACCTGCCGCACCACCGTGCGCCCGATCCCGTACTTCACCGCGGCTGCCTCCTCGCGGAGAAAGACGGCCTCGCCCTTCAGGCTGCGGCGGAGGGCGTCGGCCGCGAGCAGCCGCTCCCGGTCGGCGGGCGCCTCCGGGCTCCGGCGCGCCCGCGCGGCCCGGGGCGGGTCGGCGCTCACCTCGAGGCGCCCGTTGGCGCCCTTCCGGAGGAAGCGCTCGCGGACCAGCTCCCGCACCGCCGCCCGCACGGGGGTGAAGCTCACGCCGTAGTGGCGCGACAGGCCCTCGAGGGTCAGCTTCGCGGGCAGCCCGCGCCCCGCGTGGATCCGGGCCTTCAGGTCCTCCCGGATGTAGGCGGCCATCCTCATGGGGGTGGATTATCCGGAATCCGGAATCCGGAATCCACAATCCGGGGGAATCCGGACCGCCGCTCAAACTTGACTTTGTGTGCAACATAAAATAGAGTGAACCCATGACGACGACGGCCGCCCCCGCCCCCCTCCAGGCCCCCGCCGGGATCCCGCCGGAGGAGTTCCGCGCGCGGCGCGGGAAGGCGCTCGACCGCATCGGCCCCGGGGCCTGCGCGGTCGTGCAGGGCGCCGGTCCCGTCCGCGGCTTCGAGGCCTTCCGGCAGACCAACGAGTTCCACTGGCTCACGGGGATCGAGGCCCCCCAGGCCTACTTGTGGCTCGACGGCGGCTCCCGCGCCGCGACGCTCTTCCTGCCGCGGCGCGACGAGCGGCTGGAACGCAGCGACGGCCCGATGCTGACGGCCGACGACGCCGCCGAGGCCCGCGCGCAGTCGGGCGTCGGCGAGGTCCGTCCGCTCGAGGAGCTGGAGGGGACGCTCCGCGGCGCGAAGGTCCTCTTCGCGCCCCACAGCCCCGCGGAAGGGCGCGCGGCGTCGCGCGACATCCTGCTCCGGTCGCAGAAGACCGCGGAGCGCGACCCCTGGCACGGCCTGGCGCCCCGCGAGCGGGGCTTCCTGGAGCGGATCCGGGAGGGGCGCGAGCTGCGCGATCTGTCGCCGATCCTGGACGAGTTCCGCCTGATCAAGAGCCCGGTCGAGCTCGCGCTCCTGCGCCGCGCGGGGCAGCTTTCGGCGCTCGCCGTCCGAGAAGCCATGCGCTGCACGCGGCCGGGGCTGCGCGAGTACCAGCTCGAGGCCGTCGCCCGCTACCTGTTCCGCCTGCACGGGGCGTCGGGGGAGGGCTACTGCGCCATCGTCCCGAGCGGGCCCCGCATCTGGCACGCCCACTACTTCCGGAACGACGGCCTTCTCGAGGACGGCGAGCTCGTCCTCATGGACTACGCGCCGGATTACCGCTACTACACGAGCGACATCGGACGGATGTGGCCGGTGAACGGACGATACAGCCCCCTGCAGCGCGAGCTGCTGGGCTTCATGACGCGCTACCACCAGGCCCTCCTGCGGCGGATCCGGCCCGGCCGGCTGGCCTCCGAGATCCTCGCGGAGACGGCGGAGGAGATGGCGGGCCTGATCGCTTCCACCCGCTTCTCGAAGCTCGCATACGAGCAGGCCGCCCGCCGGACCCTGAAGTTCGCGGGCCACCTCTCGCACCCGGTGGGGATGGCGGTCCACGACGTGGGCGAGTACCGCGATCGGCCGCTCCAGGAGGGGATGGTCTTCGCCGTCGATCCGCAGCTCTGGGTCGACGAGGAGAAGCTCTACGTCCGGGTGGAGGACACGGTCGCGGTGACCGCCGACGGCGTGGAAGTCCTCACGGCCGGCGCGCCGCTCGAGCTCGAGGCCATCGAGGCCGAAGTCGGCGTCGGCGGCCTGGTCCAGCAGTTCCCCCCGGCCTTCTGAACAGGAGATCCGATGGACATCGTGTGGAAAGGCGTCTTTCCCGCGGCGACGACCCAGTTCGACGCGGAGCAGCAGGTCGACCTCCCCGCGACGGCCGCCCACTTCGACGGGCTGGTCGCGGCGGGCGTGCAGGGGCTGATCGTCCTGGGAAGCCTGGGCGAAAACGGCTCCCTCGAGCCGTCCGAGAAGCTCGGCGTGCTCGCGGCCGCCGTCGACGCCGCCCGGGGCCGCGTACCGGTGCTGGCGGGCGTGGCCGAGGCGTCGACCGCGCGGGCCTGCCGCTTCGCGCGCGACGCCGAGAAGGCCGGCGCCTCGGGCCTCATGGTCCTTCCCGCGATGATCTACAAGTCCGACCCGCGCGAGACGATCGCCCATTTCCGCTCGGTCGCGCGCGCGTCGCGTCTGCCCGTGCTCTGCTACAATAATCCCGTGGCCTACGGCGTCGACCTGACCCCGGCGATGTTCGCGGAGCTCTCGGACGAGCCGACGCTCGTCGCGATCAAGGAGTCCTCGGGCGACGTGCGCCGGATCACGGAGCTCGCGAACCGCTGCGGCGGCCGCTACGCGCTCTTCATGGGGATGGACGACCTCGCGCTCGAGGGCGTCGCGGCGGGCGTCGACGGCTGGGTCGCCGGCCTGGTGAACGCCTTTCCCGAGGAGACAATGCATTTCTGGAGGCTGGCCACCTCGGGCCGCTGGGAGGAGGCGCGCGAGGTGTACCGCTGGTTCGCGCCGCTCCTCCACCTCGACGCGCTGCCGAAGTTCGTCCAGTACATCAAGCTCGCCCAGCAGGAGTGCGGTCGGGGCTCGGAGCGGGTCCGCGCCCCGCGGCTTGCCCTCGAGGGCGAGGAGCGGGAGCAGGTGCTGGGGCTGATCCGCCGGGGCGTCGCCGGCCGGCCGCTCGTGTCCGCATGAATCCCATCCGGGTCGTGGACTCCCACACCGGCGGCGAGCCCACCCGCGTGGTCGTCGCCGGAGGACCCGACTTGGGCCGCGGCCCGATGGCGGAGCGCCTCGCGCGCTTCAAGTCGGAGCACGACGACTTCCGCTCCGCCGTGGTGAACGAGCCGCGCGGCTCGGACGTCGTCGTGGGCGCGCTGCTCTGCGAGCCCGTCGACCCCGCCAGCGCCGCGGGGGTCCTCTTCTTCAACAACGTCGGCGTGATCGGCATGTGCGGCCACGGGACCATCGGCCTCGTCGCCACGCTCGCCCACCTCGGCCGCCTCCGCCCCGGCGCCCACCGGATCGAGACCTGCGTCGGCGTCGTCACCGCGACGCTCCACGACTCGGGCGAGGTGAGCGTCGCGAACGTCCCGAGCCGCCGCACGATCAAGGGCGCGGCAGTCGACGTCGAGGGCCTGGGCCGCGTGACGGGCGACGTCGCCTGGGGCGGCAACTGGTTCTTCCTCTCCGAGCATCCGGGCGACCTCGAGCTCCGGGACGCGGCCTCGCTGTGCGACCGCGCCGGGCGGATCCGCCGGGCGCTGGCGCGCGCGGGGATCCGCGGGGAGAAGGGCGCGGAGATCGACCACATCGAGTTCTTCGCCCGGTCGAAGACCCCGGGGGTCCAGAGCCGGAACTTCACGCTCTGCCCCGGCGGGGCCTACGACCGCTCGCCCTGCGGCACCGGCACGAGCGCCAAGCTCGCCTGCCTCGTCGCCGACGGGAAGCTGAAGGAGGGCGAGACCTGGCGCCAGGAGAGCATCGTAGGGAGTCTCTTTGAAGGGTCGGTGCGGATCGTTGACGGCGTCGTCCACCCCGTGATCCGGGGATCCGCCTACATCACCGCGGAGTCGACGCTGCTCCGCGACCCGCGCGATCCTTTCGCATCGGGCATCAGGGAGGACCGGACATGAGAATATGGCCGCTGTCGATCGTCGTCGCCTGCGCCCTGTCCTGCGGCAGTCCCGCTCCGCGGGAGCCGCGCCGGGACGTCGCGCTCCTGGCCCCCCAGCGCCCCTCCGCCGAGATGGCCCTGCTGATCGAGCAGTACGAGGCCGACCGCGGCGCCCTCGAGCGCACCTACAACCTCCCCTTCGCGACCCGGCGGCAGGAGCGCATGACGGCCTTCTACGACGGCTGGGAGAAGAAGCTGGCCGCGCTCGACTTCGCCGCGCTCCCGCGGGACGGCCGCGTCGATTTCATCCTCCTCCGGAACCACCTGCGGAACGAGCGGGCGCTGCTGGAGCGGCGGACCAAGGTCGACGAGGCCGCCCGTCCGCTCGTGCCTTTCGCGGCCCTGATCGCCGGGCTCGAGGAGCAGCGACGCGCCTTCGAGGCCGTCGACGCCGAGGGCGCCGCGGGACGGGTCGTGGCGCTGGCGAAGCAGGTAAGAGAGGCGAAGAAGAGCGCGGACACCGCTCTCGACCGCCCCGCGGCTCACCGCGCGGCGGACTGGGTCGACCGCCTGCGGTCGACGCTGAAGAACTGGCACAACTTCTACTCGGGCTACGATCCGCTCTTCACCTGGTGGGTGGACAAGCCCTGGAAGGACGCGGACCGGGAGCTGGAGGGCTACGCCTCCTTCCTCCGCGACAAGTCGGGCGAGCGCAAGGAGGGGGCGGAAGGGCTCGTGGGCGCCCCGATCGGAAGCGAGGGGCTGAAGGCCGAGCGCGCTCGGGAGCTGATCCCCTACGGTCCCGAGGAGCTGATCGCGATCGCCGAGCGCGAGTTCGCCTGGTGCGAGGCGCGCATGAAGGAGGCGTCGCGCGAGCTGGGCTGCGGCGACGACTGGGCGAAGGCGCTGGAGCTCGTGAAGTCCAAGCACGTCGCGCCGGGGAAGCAGCCCGAGCTGATCCGCGACCTCGCCCGCGAGGCGATCGAGTTCCTGGACAAGCGGGACCTCGTCACGATCCCCGACGTCTGCCGGGAGGTCTGGCGGATGGAGATGATGCCGCCCGAGCGGCAGCGCGTCACGCCCTACTTCACCGGGGGCGAGGTCATCAGCGTCTCCTATCCCACCGGCGACATGCCGCACGAGCAGAAGCTGATGAGCATGCGCGGGAACAACGTCTCCTTCGCCCACGCGACCGTCCACCACGAGATCATCCCGGGACACCATCTCCAGATCTACATGTCCGAGCGCCATCATCCGTACCGCAAGCTGTTCCGGACGCCCTTCCTCGTCGAAGGCTGGGCGCTCTACTGGGAGATGCTCCTCTGGGACCTGGGATTCGCGCGGACGCCCGAGGAGAAGGTCGGCATGCTCTTCTGGCGGGTCCACCGCTGCGCGCGGATCATCGTGTCGCTCGGCTTCCACCTGGGGACGATGAAGCCCACGGAGATGGTGGATTTCCTCGTCAAGCGGGTGGGCCACGAGCTCGATGGCGCGACGGCCGAGGTGCGGCGCTACATCGGCGGCGACTACGGCCCCCTCTACCAGGCGGCCTACATGCTGGGCGGCCTCCAGATCCGCGCCCTCTACAAGGAGCTCGTCGCGCCGGGCATGATGACGCCGCGCGCCTTCCACGACGCCGTGCTCCGCGAGAACGCGATCCCGATCGAGATGATCCGCGCGAGCCTCGCGCCCCAGGAGCTCACGCCGGACTTCACGACTCGCTGGAGATTCGCGGATTAGCCGGGCTATGATGCGCGTCCGATGAACCGCGCGATCGCGCTTCTGCCGCCCGTCACGTACAGCGGCCCGTGAGGTTCCGCTCGGCCCGGAAGCTCCGCTACTTCGAGTACCTCCCGCCGAGGGGCGGATTCGGCGGGGACTGGGACAGCCTCGATGCCCAGGCGCGAGCGCTCGCGGCCTTCGGATACGCGGGCAGCCCCCCGATCGGCACCGGCAGCGGCGACCTGGGCCTCATGACGCCCGCCGGCATGAAGGTCGGGGTTGGCATGAACCGGAAGGCGGTCCTTCCCGGGGAAGGCAACACGATCCAGCTGACGGCGGGCATCTGCGTCATGGACGAGCTGATCGGCCAGGCCGGGAGGCTGGAAGCCTGGCTCGACACCCCGCCGATCCGCATGGTCCCGCGCGCCAGGTCGAGGAGCTGATCCTGGAAGCGGTTGGGCCCGTCCGCCGCTAGAATGGTCCGCGAATCGGAGGAACCTCCATGACCCGAAAGAAGCTGGCCCCGGCATCGATCGCGCTGCTCCTCGCCTTCGGATGCGCTTCCGCGGAAGTCCGCGAAGTCCCGCAGGCTTCGCCCGCGGCCCCGGCGGCGCAGAAGCTCCGCAAGATCGACGGCGTCGTCGAGGAGATGATCGAGAAGAACAAGCTCGCGGGCGCGGTCATCCTGGTCGCCAAGGACGGCGAGGTCGTTTTCACGGGGACCTACGGGAAGATGGACCTCGAAGCGTCGAAGCCGATGCGGCCCGACGCGATCTTCCGGATCTACTCGATGACGAAGGCGATCGTGACCGCCGCGGCGCTGATCCTGGTGGACGAGGGGAAGCTCAAGCTCGACGCGCCGATCGGGGACTCGATCCCCGAGCTCAAGGACCTGCAGGTCTACGGGGCCGACGGGAACAAGAAGCCCGCCCGTCCGCCGACGGTGAAGGACCTCATGCTGCACACCGCGGGCTTTCTCTATGGAAACGCCGACCGGCCCGCGGGCAAGCTGTACCAGGAGAAGAAGCCGCTCGAGGCGGGCGACCTGGACGAGTTCGCGCGGCGGCTGGCGGCGCTGCCGCTGGCCTACGAACCCGGCAAGGACTGGGTCTACTCGATGTCGATCGAAGTGCTGGGCCTCGTGGTCGAGCGCGTCTCGGGGAAGAAGCTCGACCGCTTCCTCGAGGAGCGGATCTTCAAGCCGCTCGACATGAAGGACAGCGGGTTCTACGTCCCCGCGGAGAAGGCCGACCGCTTCGCCGCCAACTACCAGCGGGGCCCCTCGGGGCTCAAGGTCATCGACGCGCCGCGCGAGTCCAAGTACCTGAAGCCGCCGGGACTCCTGTCCGGCGGCGGGGGGCTCGTGAGCACGGCCCGCGATTATCTGCGATTCCTGCTGATGGTCGAGGGCGGCGGCGAGTTCCAGGGCCGCCTCCTGCTGGCGCGCGAGACGGTCGGGCTCATGACGACGAACCAGCTGCCGAAAGAGGCGTTTCCGATCTACTTCGGGAAGGAGATCCGCCACGCCACGGGCTTCGGCCTGGGCTTCTCGGTCCGGACCGCCGACAGCGCCTGGGACCCGCAGGCCCGCGTGGGCGAATACGGGTGGGGCGGGGCGGCCTCGACCCACTACTGGACGAGCCCGAAGGACCGCATCGTCGTGGTGACGATGGAGCAGACGATGCCCTACTCGTTCGACACGGAGTTCGCGCTGAAGGGGCTGATCTACGACGCGCTGCTGAAGCCCTAGATCGCCTGCTGGAGCTCGCGGACGAACGCGGACTTCGGCGCGGCGCCGACCCTGCGGAAGGCCTCCCGGCCGTCCCGGACCAGAACGAAGGTCGGCATCGCCTGGATGCCGAAGGCGGCGGCCGTCTCCTGCGCCTCCTCGACGTCGACCTTCACGACCTTGAGCCGGCCCGCGTACTCGCGGGCGACCTCATCGAGGATCGGGGCCATCATCTTGCAGGGCGGGCACCACGTCGCGAAGAAATCGATCAGGACGGGCGTGTCCGACTGCAGCACTTCCGCGTCGAACGTTCCGTCGGACACCTGTTTCACGGTACTCATAGGACCTCCGGCCTTTCAACGCGGAGAGGCCCTCGATTCTTCCCGGGCAGCCGCGCTCAGGCCTTGGCGCGCTTGAATCCGGCGATGACGTGCGTGGCGGTCGCGCCGGCGGTCGTCGCCATCGGCGAGAGCGTCACGAGCTCCCATCCCTGGGCGCCCAGCTCGGCGCACTTGCTCTGGACCCGGTCGAAGGCCGCGTCCGACATCTTGGCCTGCGATTGCAGGGCCGCCGTCTGCATGAGGCTGATGAACTCGACCTTGTGCTCCCAGACCGCCATGGCGTTCCTCCCTTCGTCGTGAGTCTCCACAAGCATGATACGCCCCGGCCCGGGAATGTCACGGAGACCTCCACCGACCCTCCCGCCGGATTCCGCTTGACCCGGCGGCCCCGGGGTCCTATAGTGGCTAAGCCACACGGGGACCTGAGCCCCAGGAGGCCGAAGCGATGGCGACCGCGCTCGTCCGGCAGCCGATCTACCAGCAACTCAACGAGGCGCTCCGCGGCCTCGTGGGCTCCGGCGAGTTCCGGACCGGCGCCCAGTTCCTCACGGAGCGCGAGGTCTCCCTGCGCTTCGAGGTGAGCCGGGCCACCGCCAACAAAGCGCTCTCCAACCTGGTCAGCGAGGGCATCCTCGAGTTCAAGAAGGGGATCGGCACCTTCGTCCGCGGGGGCGTCCTGGACTACGACCTCGAGTCCCTCGTCAGCTTCACCGGCAAGGCCGCGGCCGCGGGCAAGCGCCCGGCCACCCGCGTCCTCGCCTTCGACACGCTCACCGCTTCGAGCGTCCCGCCCGCCGTGGCCGCCGCGCTGCGCCTCCCGGGAGGGGACCGGCTCTACTCGATCGAGCGGCTGAGGCTGGCGGACGGGGTTCCCGTGATCCTCGAGCGCCGCTACGTGGTGGAAAGCCTCTGCCCCGGGATGTGGAAGCGGGATTTCGGCGCGTCGCTCTACGCCCGGTGGACGGGGCTATTCAAGCTAGAGATCGCGGGCGCCGACCAGATCATCCGCGCCGCCGCGATCCGCGGCCGCGAGGCGCGGCTGCTGGGCGTCCCGGGCGGCGCCGCGGGGCTCGTCGTCCGGTCGCTGGGCCGGCTCCGCGACGGCCGGCCCCTCTGGTGGGAGCGGACGCTCTACCGCGGCGACGCCTACGAGTTCCGCAACCGGCTGGGACCGATTCAGACCGCCCGACCCGCCGCCGGCGCGCTGGTCAGCGCCGACGCCGAGGACTTCCCCTGAAAGGAGACGCCATGGACTGGACCCTCCGCGACCTCGCCAAGATGATCGACCACTCGCTGCTCGTGCCGTCGCTCGTCGCCGACGATCTCGAGAAGGGCTGCCGCCTTGCGCTCGAGTACGACGTCGCGAGCGTCTGCATCCTGCCCCACTATCTCAAGCGCTGCGCCGAGATCCTGAAGGGGAGCGACGTGAGGGCGAGCACGACGATCGGGTTCCCCCACGGCGGCCACACGACGGCGGCCAAGTTCGCCGAGACGAAGCAGGCGCTGGCCGACGGCGGCGAGGAGCTCGACATGGTGGTCAACATCAGCCGCGTCCTGAGCGACGATTGGGACTACGTGCGGAACGACATCAAGGCCGTCGTCGACGCCGCCCATGCCGCCGGGCAGAAGGTGAAGGTCATCTTCGAGAACTGCTACCTGAAGGACGAGCACAAGATCCGGCTCTGCCAGATTTGCGGCGAGCTGGGGGCCGACTGGGTGAAGACGTCGACCGGCTTCGGATCGAGCGGCGCCACGCTCGAGGACCTCGCGCTCATGCGGAAGCACTCGCCGCCGAAGGTCCAGGTGAAGGCCGCGGGCGGCGTCCGCGACCTCGACATGCTCCTGAAAGTCCGCGCCCTCGGCGTGACGCGCTGCGGCGCCCGCGGCACCAAGGAGATCCTCGACGAGGCGGCGCGGCGCCTGGCCCTGCCCCAGAAGGCCTGAGCTACTCGGCGAAGCAGAGGACGCGGCCGTCCTGCAGGCTCACGAAGTAGCGGCCGTCCTTGTCTCGCGCGAGGCCCCATCCGGAGGGCGAGCCCGGCAGCGCCGTCTTCCAGAGGATCTTGCCGTCCGTCAGCGAGATCGCGGCCAGCGCGCCGGTCGACTTCACGTCGGCGCCGGTGCCGGTCCGGTCTACCCCCGCGACGAGGAGCCCGTCCTTTGCGAGGATGACGGCGTTCGTGTCCGTCGAGGGCTTCGCATTCCAGAGGAATCTGGGGCGGCCCTGCGGGTCGCGCTCTTCGGCACGGCCGATCGTCTGCTCGGTCACGGCGAGGAAGCCCTTCTCGAGCGCGAAGCCGGCGAAGGCGATGTAGTGCCAGTCCTCGGGGCGCCAGTAGAGGCCCACGCCGCTCTGCTGGACGCGGCCGTCGAGCACGTAGAGGTCCTTGCCGCGCGAGCCGCCCGCGCGGGAGAAGGTCCCATCCTTGAGGTCGTAGCGTGCCAGCGGCACGAGGTTGCCGGCCGCCATCCAGATCGCGCCGTCGTGGAGCAGGAGATGGCCCTGCACGCCGGCGCCGCTCTTGTCGCCTTCCAGATGGCCCGACGTGTGGTTCTGCCAGCGGATCTTCCCCGTCGCCGCCTCGAGCGCGTAGACGTGGGTGCCGTCGAGGTTGGCGTTGCCCGCGGCCGCGTAGGCGACGCCGTCGTGGACGAGCACGCCGCTGCCGACCGGCCAGGTCGAGGAGAGCGACCCGAAGAGCGGGACCTTGCGATCGGCCGGGGCCGCGCGGAATCTCCAGAGCAGCTTGCCGCTCGCGGCTTCGTAGCAATAGACGCAGCCGTCTCCGGACCCGACGAACGCGCGTCCGTCGGCGATAGCGGGCGGGTACTTCACGTCGCCTCCGGTGTAGGCCTTCCACTGTTCCTTGCCGGTCGCGGCGTCGATCGCCCTCACGCTGCCGTCCGCCCCGGCGGCGAAGACCAGCCCGCCCGCGGTCACGGGGGCCGTCGCGGTCACCGGGGTCCGGGGGGCCGACTCCCACTTCAGCGCGAGCTTCGCGGGCAGGGGGCCCGGGATGCGCGTCGACCTCGCGTTGTCCTTCCGGAACGTCGGCCAATCCTCGGCGGCGGGGGCGAGGGGCGCCGCGGCGCCGCCCGCGCCCTCGAGCCGCTCGCTCTCCTTCGCCTCGGCCGCGTAGTCGAAGGCGCCGCCGGAGCCGAGCGAGATCACTCCGATCTGGGTGCCGTCGCAGCGGCACATCCAGGGGCCCCAGTAGAAGAGGCCGTTGGCCACGACCACGCCGTCGTGGCAGGCGGGGCGCATCGGGGAGATCGTCCCCATGCGGGGCTCGGCGCTCGTGACATCGAAGGCCGCGGTGCTGCCGCCCTTGCCGCCGCGGGTGAAGATGAACTGCGCGGAGCCCGTGGCCCGCGTGCAGCGGTCGCGGCTGGGGAACTTCGCGAGGATTTCCCCGGTGGTCGGATGGAGCTTGTAGCTCGACATCGCGTTGTTCGTGCTCCCTTCGCCCAGGCAGTAGAGCGCGTCCTCGCGCACGATGAGCTGGCTGTTCCCGCCGGCCATTTCCCAGAGGAGCTTGCCGTCCGCGGCGGAGACGGCGGCGATCTTCGTCCGCTGCGGGCCGGCGAAGTAGACCGCCTTGTCGGTCATCTTCGCGTAGGAACTCGCGGAATAGCCCTTCATCCAGTGCTGGGCGGCGTCGTGCTCGCCGATCGCCGCGAGCGCCTTCTCGTCGCTGCTCTTCCACTGGACCTTGCCGGTGGCGGCGTCGATCATGCCCATGAACTTCTTGTGGCTGTAGATGAAGATCCGGCCGCCCGACATGCACATCGCGCGCGAATCGATCGGATCCTCGTCGCGGGTGCTCCAGAGGACCTTCTTCGTCGCGGCGTCGATCGCGAGCACCGTGCGGCCGAAGCCGAAGGCGTAGTCGGGGGTCTTCCACCAGGGCCAGCCGGCGCCGCGGAAGGCGCCGGTCTTCACCGGATCGACCGCCTTCTCCTTCTCGCCGACGAGCGCGTAGAGAATCCCCTTCTCGAGCGCCATCCACTTCCAGACCGGGCCGTCGGAGATCCCGTCGGGGACGACGATCTCGTCCCGCACCCCGCCCGTCGCCGCGTCGATGCGCTTGCAGGAGACGTCGTCGCCGAGGTAGAGGAGCTCGGCCGTGGCGATCATGGTGTTGCGCTGGATCATGAAGCCGGCCGAAAGCTTCCGGCGCCAGAGCTCCGTCCCGTTCCAGGCGTTCGTGCAGAGGAGCGTGTCCATCACGTCCCACTGGGGCTGGGCGGAGGTGCGGTTGCCCCAGACCTTGAAGATGCGGCCGCCCGCCATCACGCTCATCTGCGGCATCGCGCCGTACCAGGGCGTGGCCATGAACTGCGTCAGGAAGGGCCCGCGGGCGACCTGGTCCTTCGACTGCGGGTTGTTGTCCGGTCCGTGGTAGGGATGGGTCCATTCGTCGGCGCCTTCGGGGTAGGCCTTGCCGACCTCGTCGCCGCCGTGGAGCCCCCGGCCGCCAGGACGGAGGACGCGCAGGACCTCGGCGCGGGGCGTGTCGGCGGTCGCGATCACGGCGTCGGCGAGGTTGTCCGCGAGATGGATCCGCTTGGGCGAACCCTGCTCGAAATAGACGCGCGTTCCCAGGAAGCCGGCCTCGTCGGCCGAGCGGCGCAGGTCCTGGACCTTGGCCCCGCCCGCGACCTGGGCGTAGACGAGGAGCTCGCTGGAGCGGGCAAGGTCGACGGGAAGCGCGTCGCGCCCGGGCTGGACGACGGCGATGATGCCTCGCTTGAGGCCGATCTTCTTCAGGAGCGCCGCGGCGTCGTCGGCCTGGCCGAGGAGCAGGAACGCGAGCAGGGCGGCGTGTTTCATCGGACGTCTCCTATAGGGGGTTCCCATCCTACTAAACGTGGGGCGCGTACAGTAGGTGGAGCGGACGGCATTCGGAGGGCACCCTCATGGCCACCCGCTTCACCCGCCGCGACATTCTCCTTCGGACCGGCGGCGCCGGCTTCTGGATCGCCGGCCGCCAGCTCGGCTTCGGCCAGGAGAAATCCCCGAACGCGAAGCTGAACGTCGCCTCGATCGGCGTGGGCGGCCGGGGCCGCGCGTCCGTCGACGGTTGCCGGGGCGAGAACCTCGTCGCGCTCTGCGACGTCGACCGGCGCGCGCTCGAGAAGGCGGCGAAGGACTTCCCGGCGGCGCGGCTCTACTCGGACTTCCGCAAGTTGCTGGAGTCCGAGAAGGGGATCGACGCCGTGACGGTCGGGATCCCCGACCACCAGCACGCCCCCGCGAGCGTGACGGCGATGAGGCTCGGGAAGCACGTGTACTGCGAAAAGCCGCTCGCGCACGACGTCAGCGAGGTCCGGCTCATGGCCGAGACCGCGAGGAAGATGAAGGTCGTCACCCAGATGGGCAACCAGCTCCACTCCAGCGAGCACGTCATCCGCCCGGTGGAGTTCCTGAAGGCGGGCGTGATCGGCGAGGTCCGCGAAGTCCACTCCTGGTCCGACAAGGCGTTCGCGCCGGGGGACCGTCCGAAGGACACGCCGCCCGTTCCCGAGGCGCTCGACTGGGACCTCTGGCTGGGCCCGGCGCCCGAGCGGCCCTACCATCCCGCCTACCATCCGTTCAAGTGGCGCGGCTGGTGGGACTTCGGGACGGCGAACCTCGGCGACATGGCCTGCCACATCCTCGATCCGATCGTGTGGGGCCTCGACCTGGGGGCGGTCTCGACGGCCGACGCGGAAGGTCCGCCGCCCCATCCGGAGAGCGGCCCGGCCTGGCGGATCGTCCGCTACGAGTTCCCCGCGCGCGGCGCGATGCCGGCGGTCAAGCTCACCTGGTACGACGGCGGCAAGCGGCCGCCCGCGGAGCTCTCGCCGGGGTCGACGCTGCCGAACCAGGGATCGCTCGTGATCGGATCGAAGGGTACGCTGCTGCTCATCCACGGCGGCGGCTTCAAGCTGCTGCCCGAGGAGAAGTTCGAAGGCTTCAAGGGGCCGGATCAGACGATCGCGCGGCCGGCGAACCACGACCACCACGGCGACTGGATCCAGGCGATCAAGACGGGCGGCAAGGCGGGGAGCAACTTCGACTACGCCGCCGTGCTGGCGGAGATCCCGCTCGTGGGGAACGTGGCCTACCGCGCCGGGGTGAAGCTCGAGTGGGATTCCGCGAGCCTCAAGGCGCGGAATTGCCCCGAGGCCGACCGCTTCATCCGCCGCGACTCCCGGAAGGGCTGGACGCTGTAGAAGGCCGAAAACGCTTCAGTCCTCCGGCGGGGCTCCCTATGCTGGAGACCCGGAGGCCGCCTGACCTACCTCAAGAACCGCGTCCTGCACTTTCTCCGGAAGCGCTGGATCAACTTCCGGCTGAGAGGGGTCTCGACCGAATTCAGCCCCGTCCTCCCCGGCGGACAGGTCAAGCGCATCCTCAAGCGCCACGGGCTGGGCTTCGGGCCCGACGGCGTCGCGTCGTGGTGGTACGCGTCGTGGGACCTCCGGCGGAACGACCAGGACGATCTCACCCGGGGGATTCTCGGTTTCCTCCGGGCCCAGGCGTCCAAGGACGCGCGGATCCTCATCACCGGCTGCGGGACCGGCTGGATGCTCCTCTGGCTCGCGCAGCAGGGGTTCCGGCGCCTCGAGGGCTTCGACGTGCTGCCGAACGTCGTCGCGGCGGCGAAGGAGCTGGCCGCCCTCGCGAAGGTCGACGCGCGGCTGTGGCAGGCCGACGGATTCGCCCCCGGACTGACGGAGTCCTACGACGTCATCCTCGCGCTCCACTGGGTCTACTCCGCCTGGGCGGGCAACTACGAGAACAAGCCCCGCGCGGGGGAGGACCGGGAGAAGCTCCTGGCCGAGCTGCTCGCCGGCTACGCGGATCGCCTGAAGTCCGGCGGGCTGCTGATCGTCGAGCTCGTGGACGCGATCTCGGATCTCCGGGAACCGCCGAGCGAGCTCTACCCCGTCCGCCATTCGGCGGAGCAGGTCGAGCGCTGCGCGACGGCACGCGGCCTCGCGGTCGAGCGTAAGATGTTCAACAGCAACCACGGCCATCTCCCGCGCATGGCCTACTTCCTGAGGAAGCGCTGAACCCGACAGGAGACGACTCATGCTGCGAAACCTGCTGCTTGCCGCGGTCCTCGCCGCCGCCCCCGCCCAGGAGGAGAAGAGCTTCCGCGCCGGCGCCGCCGCGAGCAACCTCACGCCGCCGCTCGGCGAGCCCATCGTGGGCGGATGGAACTCGCCTCCGGCCACGCAGATCCACGACGAGCTCCATGCGCGCTGCTTCGCGCTCGACGACGGGAAGTCCAAGCTCGTGTTCGTGATCTGCGACAACGTCGGCATCCCCCGCGAGGTCTTCGACGAGGCGCGGCGGATCGCCGCCGAGGAGACGGGCCTCGCGCCGGAGCGCTTCCTGTTCTCCTCCACCCACACCCACTCCGCCACGACCGCGCGCGGCGAGAAGGCCCTCGAGCGCGACTACACGAAGTTCCTGATCCGCCGGATCGCCGACGGCGCGCGGCG
>JACQFK010000395.1 GCA_016200125.1 Planctomycetota bacterium | reverse complement strand
GTAGGAGCGCGCGATATGGCACCCGAAGCCGGCGAATTCAACCTGATCGTCGTCGAAGTCGAGTCCGCCCGCCTCGCGGATGCCGCCAAGGCGTTCGGCCGCGCGTTCAACCTGGACGACACGATCGCGACGCAGATCTGCAAGAGCGCGCCGATCATCTTCGCTCAGAAGCTCAACAAGGCGGAAGTGAAGGCGATCACCCCGGTGCTCGGGGACCTGTCCAAGAACGGCATGGAATTCCGCGTCACGGCCCGCGTCGCCGGGAAGCTTCCCAAGGTGAACTGGCCGGTGCGGCCGCAGTTCACGGCGGGCGGCGCCCCTGCCGTGACGGGGCTGGCCTTCGAGTGGGACAACAACGCGTTCGTCTGCCCGGGTTGCGGCGAAAGCTTCCTCTTCCGCCGCCTCGGGAAGCTCCAGCTGGCCGAGCCGCCCGCCGCCGCGGGCTCCAACGGGGCCGAAGCGGCCAAGGCCGCGGCCGCCCCCGCGATGGCCGCCCGCGCCGCCGCCCCCCAGCCCGTGAAAGCCAGCGTCTCCTCGGGGTCCGACATGGGATTCGCCGAAGCGGCCCTCCCCGCCCCGCGCGCGGTCGGCGTCGAAGGCGTCGCCCCTCTGGCCGGCGAGGGCGAGTCGCTCGACCTGCCCGAGACCGTCGAGGAGCTCAAGCCCCAGGACGAGGCGCCGATGACGGAGGATCTGCTCCCCGACGCCGAGCCGCTCGCGCCCGCCGAGCCCATCGAGGAGCTGTCCGGCTCCGACGGCGGCTTCGCCGCTGAGGCCGAGCCTCTCGCCGCCACGGATCCCGCCGATGCACCCGCCGAGGAGCCGATGGCCGAGGCCGAGGCCGCGCCCGTCGAGGAGGAGGCCGTCGAGGGCGGCGAGCTCTACAACGTGTTCCTCTCGAAGATCACCGACACGTCGAAGCGCGACAAGGCCGCCGAGCTGATCTCCAAGGTGAAGGGCTGCTCCACCAGCGAAGCCAAGGAGCTCACCACGCGCCTCGTCATCCCCCTCGCGAAGAACGTCTCCAAGAACAAGGCCGAGGACATCCTCAACCAGTTCAAGAAGCTGAAGATCTTCGGCCGTATGACGAAAGTGAAGTGACCGAAGCGGAACCTCGGGGAGCCGGGAAGGCGACTTCCCGGCTCATTCTATTTCCGGAACTCCCAGGCTTTGAGCGGGGGAGCCTCCGTCTTCAGCGTGCCCTTCGCGCGCGGCTCGGGCGCGGCCTTGGATTTGAAGACCCGGACGTAGTCGATGCGCAGCTTCTGGGGCCAGGTCGTGGTCGCGTCGGGATTGCCGGGCCAGCCGCCGCCCACGGCCAGGTTGATCTGCAGGTAGAAGTCGCGGTCGAAGGGCGCGGGCCAGGCGGCGCCCGCGCCGCTCGTGAACCAGTCGTTCTGCACCTGGTAGAGCTCGCCGTCGACGAACCAGCGCATCTCGCCGGGAAACCACTCCAGCGCGAACTCGTGCCAGTCGTCGGTCAGCGATCCCTGCTTGAGCGCGACGCTCGCCCCCTTGCCCGCGGCGGGATGGGGGTTGCCGAAGTGCAGCGTGCCGTAGACGCGGTTGGGCTCGTGGCCGAGCTGCTCGAGGATGTCGATCTCGCCGCACTGCGGCCACCCGCCGTACTTCTTCATGTCCGACGGCATCATCCAGATCGCGGGCCAGACCCCGCGCCCCTTCGTCAGCTTCACGCGGAATTCGAAGCGGCCGTAGGTCCAGGCCGCCTTGCTCTGCAGCTTCGCCGAGGTGTAGGAGCGGTTCTGGAACTTCTCGGGCTGCGCATGGATCACGAGCGCTCCGTCCTCGACGTGCGAGTTCTCCGCCCGGTCGGTGTAGAACTGCTGCTCGTTGTTCCCGAAGCCGTGGCCGCCGGTGTCGTACTTCCACTTCGCCTTGTCGATCTCCTTGCCGTCGAACTCGTCGGACCAGGCCGGCTCCCATTGCGCGGGATTGGAGGACGCGCGGGGCGGCTGCTGGAGGCCGCCCGGAAGGAGGACGAGGATCGCGAGCAGCCGCTTCATGCGTCGTCCCTCAGCGGCGGCGGCTTGGGGGGCGGGGAGGGGATGACGGGGAGCAGGCTGATCCAGACCTCGCCGTCCAGGATCTTCACGGGGAAGCATTTCAGGTGGATGCGCGGGTTGCCGGTGTACTCGCCGTTGCTGACGTCGAACTCCCACGCATGAAGCGAGCAGCGGACGTACTTGCCGATGAAGGCGCTCTTCGACAGCTGGTAGCCGGCGTGGGGGCAGAAGTCGCGCGACGCGTGGATCGTGCCGTCGACGTTGTAGAGGACCACGTCCTCGCGCTGCACGCGGACGGCGAGCATCCTGCCCGGCGGGATTTCGGCGACGGCGGCGACGCGGACGAAATCTTCGACGGCCATGCTAGCCCTCGGCCGGCTCGATCGACGCCGACATCGATCCCTTGCAGCGCTGGATCTTGGGGTCGGCGCCGTAGGCATGGATCCGGTCGCGCTTGAACTCCGCCTGCTCGAGGGTGCCGGTGAAGACGTTGCAGCGGCCCACGGTGTCCACCTCCTGGGCCATGCGGAAGGCCGTCGGCACGTCGTGGCCGAAGATCTTCCCCAGCATCTCGATCACGTACTCGTAGGAGTGGTCGTCGTCGTTCCAGAGCACGACGTGATAGGGCGGCTGGAGCTGGGTCTGGTTCTCGGGATGAACGATGGGAACGGCTTCGGTCGGCATGGCGACGCTAGTCGGGCTTGAGTTCCGCGATCTTGGGGCGCGCGACTTTCAGCGCCTCCTGGTACGGCGTGACGTCGAACTGGTGCCCCGACACCGCCTCCGAGCGGGTGAAGAGTCCCATGCCCGCGCGGATCAGGTCGGAGGCCTTCTTCAGCTCGGTGTAGAGCTGCCCCCGCTCGGCGTCGCTGAGCTTGTTGGTGTCGACGATCCTCGACTCGGTGGACTTGATGATCTTCAGCCCGGCTTCGCAGGACTTCTGGCCCTCGGCCTCGAGCTCGGTGCAGAAGATCTTGATCGCCCGGTCGCGCGTCTTCTGATGCTCCTCGAGAGGATACTTCTTCCCCGCGAGCGCCGTCGCCTTCTTGTAGGCCTCGAGCCCCTCGTTGAGCAGCTTGAGGCCCGCTTCGAGGTCGTTGAAGACGCGGTCCTTGGGCGCCGAGGGGTCGGGATTGAGCCGCGGCTGGATGAGCCGGAGCCCTTCGTCGCACTTCGACTTGCCGGTCGCTTCGAGCCCCGACACGTCCGGCGGCGGGGCCTGCTTCGCCGTTTCGACGGCCGGGCCCTTGTCCCGGGACGCCGTGCCCGCCTTGGGCTCGTCGCCGCC
>JACQFK010000394.1 GCA_016200125.1 Planctomycetota bacterium | reverse complement strand
GCGCGGCGCTCGGCCCGGCGGGCAGCTCCGCGTTCCAGAAGACCAGAAGCGCCATCGGCGGGATCAGCGTCATCATGGACAGCTGGCTCGAGCGCCGGGCGATGAGCGCGGCGCGCTCGTGGCCGTCCGCCTCGCGCCGGAGCCAGGCGCGCCAGAGCGCGAAGCCGCCGACGACGGGAAGGATCATCCAGGCCAGGATGGCGAGGCTGCGCGCGAAGGCGTCGTTCACGGGGAGCAACTATTCCTTTTTGCGAAGCGGTTGTCCAGTTGAAGCGAAGCGGCTCCTCACTGGTATTTAGAAGGTACGCAGGAAGGAGACTGCCATGAACTGGTTCGCCGGATTCACTCTCGCGGCCGCGCTGCTGGCCGGCCAAGGCAAGGGCGTGTGGACCGACCCCGCGGATCCCACGATCCCCGTGGACTTCAAGCTGCAGGGGGAGTTCAAGGGCGAGAACCTGGGCGCGCAGGTCATCGCGCTCGGCGGCGGCACGTTCCAGGCCGTGCTCTTCCCGGGCGGCCTCCCCGGCGACGGCTGGGACGGCAAGAGCCGGATCGTCATGGACGGCCGCCTGGACGGCGAGAAGGTCGTCTACAAACCCGGCGAGGGGCAGAAGAAGTACCTGGC
Source organism: Planctomycetota bacterium (assembly GCA_016200125.1). The sequence continues at coordinate 5,358 of JACQFK010000394.1, read as the reverse complement.
CCAGAAGCCCGAGGAGTTCTCCGCCACGCGCAAGTTCCCGCCCGAGGGACAGAAGGCCTGGTCCGGCGAAGGCGGCGCGGCCGCCCTCAGGGTGAAGACCGACGACGGCAAGAGCCTCGAGCTCGCGCGCGCCTCGCGGAAAAGCCCCACGATGGGAGCCAAGCCGCCCGAGGGGGCGGTCGCGCTCTTCGACGGGACCGGCACCGACGAGTGGAAGGGCGGACGGCTCGACAAGGCGACGGGCTTCCTGAACACCGACGGCAGCGACATCACGACCAAGCGCAAGTTCATGAACTACGCGATGCACGTCGAGTTCATGCTGGCCTACCGTCCCGACGCCCGCGGCCAGGGCCGCGGCAACAGCGGCTTCTACCAGGTGGATCATTACGAGATGCAGATCCTCGACTCCTTCGGACTGGACGGCCTGAACAACGAGTGCGGGGGCATCTACACGAAGGCCGCGCCCAAGGTCAACATGTGCCTCCCGCCCCTCGTGTGGCAGACCTACGACGTCGAGTTCACGAACGCCGTCTCGACGGACGGGAAGAAGACGAAGAGCGCCTTCATCTCCGCCCGGCACAACGGCGTCGTTATCCACGACAACCAGGAGATCACCGGCCCGACCGGCGGCCACCGCAGCGACCCCGAAGGCACGCCCGGGCCCATCAAGCTCCAGGGGCACGGCAATCCCACGCAGTTCCGCAACGTCTGGATCGTGGAGAAGAAATGACATGATCAAGCTCGGCGCGACCGTCCTCCTCCTCGCGTCGCTCGCCGCCGGACAGGCGCCGAAGTGGACGGAGATCTCCGTCGAGGTGCTCCAGAAGCTCAAGGACGACGGGAAGAAGCTCGACTGGCCGCAGGGGACCGCCGGCGTCGGGGTGGACCCCGCGACGGGCGACGTCTACATGGTCCTGCCCGGCCAGGGGATCTGGAAGTCGTCCGACCAGGGCAAGACCTTCGCGAGGGCCGACGACGGCTCAATCGGCGGACGCTGCGAGACCTCCTACGCGCTCCAGTTCGACCCCGCCGGCGGGCGCCTGGCCTGCTTCATGCTCGACGGCAAGGGCGCCATGACCGCGGACGGCGGCAAGACCTGGACGCCCTTCACGGGTCTCGGCCGGAACTGGGACTACGCGACCGTCGACTGGTCCGCGAATCCCGTGAAGACGATCTTCGGCGCGAGGCACGAGACCGGCGGACAGGTCTACCTGAGCTCCGACGCGGGCAAGACCTGGAACCTTCTCTTTACCGATCCCGAGTTCGAGAAGACGGGCGCCCTGGGGATCTTCGACGAGAAGACGCTGGTCTACACGATGAAGGGCAAGGGCGTCCAGCGCTCGACCGACGCGGGCAAGACCTGGGAGAAGGTGAGCGACCTCGAGCCCTGGGGACGGGTGATCCGGATCCGCAAGAGCGTCGGCTACTGGCTCAGCAAGCAGGGCCTGCAGGTCAGCCGCGACCAGGGCAAGACCTGGACTCTGCAGGGCTCGCCCGTCGAGGCGACGATCGGGCCGATGTTCGACCCGAAGAACGAAAAGCATTTCGCGGCGGCCGGCGTGAAAGGGTTCTTCGAAACGACGGACGGCGGCGAGACCTGGAAGGCGGTCGGGCCGCTCCCCGAGAAGTTCAGCATGCCCAAGCCCGGCTGGTACGCCAACGCCGACTGGGATCCCGCGCGGGGGATCTTCTACGCGTCGCAGATGGGCAAGGGGACCTTCAAGCTCGAGACGAAGTGAGGGCGGCCATGGTCTGCCTTGTTCCGGTCCTTCTGGCGCTGGCCCAGGACGTGAAGCGCGACATCCCCTACGGAGACCAGGAGCGCCAGGTGCTCGACATCTACTCCCCGAAGGATGCAAAGGACCTGCCCGTGGTGTTCTGGATCCACGGCGGCGGCTGGCACCTGGGCGACAAGTCGATGGTCGAGGACAAGCCCAAGCTCTTCCTCAAGCGCGGCTTCGTGTTCGTCTCGACGAACTACCGCCTGCTCCCCAAGGTGGAGATGCAGGTCCTCTTCCGCGACGTCGCGAAATCGATCGGCTGGGTCCACAAGAACATCGCCGCGCAGGGCGGCGACCCGAACCGGATCTTCGTGATGGGGCATTCCGCGGGCGCGCAGCTCGCGGCCCTGATGTGCACGGACGACCGCTACCTCAAGGACGAGGGCGTCCCCTTCTCCGCCCTCAAGGGCTGCGTGCCCGTGGATGGCGACACCTACGACGTGCCGGCGATCGTCGAGACCGAGGAGACGCGGCGGCGCGTTCACGGCGAGGCGGTCCCCAAGTTCAGCTGGCGCGAGAAGTTCGGCACGACGCCCGAGAAGCTCAAGGAGTACTCGGCCGTCACCCACGTGGCGAAAGACAAGGGCATCCCGCCCTTCCTGCTCCTCTTCGTCGCCGACCACCCCTACACGTCCTCGCAGGCTCGGCGCCTGGCGACGGTTCTCCAGGGCGCGGGTGTCCAAGCCGCCTTGTACGCCGCCAAGGACACGAACCACGTGAAGCTCAACGACGACCTCGGCGTGCCCGGCGACAACGCGACCAAGGTGCTCGTCGAGTTCGTGACGGAAGCGCTGAAGAAGTAGCCCCGCTCTCAGGCCAGCAGCTTCTTCACCACGTTGCCGTGCACGTCGGTGAGACGGTACTCGCGGCCCTGGAACTTCGTGGTGAGCCGGAGGTGGTCGATCCCCATGAGATGGAGCGCCGTCGCGTGGAGGTCGTGGACGTGGACGGGATCCTCCGCGATCGTGTAGCCCAGGTCGTCCGTCGCGCCCATCGTGAGGCCCGGCTTGATGCCGCCGCCCGCCATCCACATCGTGAAGGCCCGCGGGTGGTGGTCGCGGCCCATGAACTTGCCTTCGCCGCGGGACTCGTTCATCGGCGTCCGCCCGAACTCGCCGCCCCAGATCACGAGCGTGTCGTCGAGCATGCCGCGGGCCTTCAGGTCCTTCACCAGCGCCACGGCCGCCTGGTCGGTCTGCCTGCAGAGATCCGGCAGGCCGTGCGGGATGTCGTCCGCGTGGCTCGTGCCGTGATGGTCCCAGCCGCGGTGATAAAGCTGGACGAAGCGGACGCCGCGCTCGACCAGGCGCCGCGCCAGCAGACAGTTGTTGGCGAAGGAATTCTTCCCCGGCTCCGTGCCGTACATGTCGTGGACCCACCTGGGTTCGCGCGTGACGTCCACCAGCTCGGGCACGCTCGACTGCATCCGGTAGGCCATCTCGTAGGCGGCGATGCGGGTCGCGATCTCCGGGTCGCCGGTCTGGTCCAGGTGCTTCTGATTGAGCGCGCGGAGCGTTTCGATCGTCTGACCGCGGATGTCGCGGTCGACGCCGTCGGGGTTCGAGACGCAGAGCACCGGGTCCCCCTTCGACCGGAACTCGACGCCCTGGTAGGTGGTCGGCAGGAAGCCGCTCGACCAGCAGGCGCTGCCGGCGCCCGGGTCGATCTTCCCGGAGATCAGGACGACGAAGCCCGGGAGCTCGCTCGACTCGCTGCCTAGGCCGTAGGTGAGCCAGGATCCCATGCTGGGCCGCCCCACGATGGTGTGGCCCGTGTTCATGAAGACCTGCGCCGGCGCGTGATTGAAGTGGTTCGTGTGGACCGACTTCACGAAGGCGCAGTCGTCAACGATGGTCTTCAGGTGCGGGAGCAGGTTGGACACCGTGGCGCCCGACTGCCCGCAGCGCTGGAACTCGTAGGGCGAGCCGAGGAGCTTGGGGACCCCCTTGATGAACGCGAAGCGCTCGCCCTTGATGACCTCCTCGGGGACCGGCTGGTCGTTGTACTGGCGGAGCTTCTGCTTCTCGTCGAAGAGGTCGAGCTGCGACGGCGCGCCCATCATGAACAAATAGATGATGTTCTTCGCGCGAGGGGCGAAGTGCGGCCGCCTCGGCGCCATCGGGTTCAGCGAGGCTTCCTGGCCGCGGAGCTCGCGGTCCAGAAGCGTCGAGAGCGCGATCGAGCCGAGGCTGATCCCCGCCTGCCGGAAGAAATGGCGGCGCGTCAGGTCGCGAAGGGCGTCGTCGCTCATGGTCACTCTTTCGTCAGCGTCTCGTCGAGATTGATCAGGATGTTCGCCAGCATCGTCCACGCCGCGGCCGCGACGGGGTCGGCGGGCTGCTCCGGGCTCCCCTTGAACAGGGCCTTCGCGGCGGCGGCGTTCTTCCGGAAGTGCTCGGACTGCCGCTTCAGCTCCGCCGCGAGCAGGTCGACCTCGTCGGTCCGCGGCTTCCGGGACGTGCAGAGCCGGAAGCCCAGCTCGATCCGCGCCCGGGGATCGTCGAGCCCTTCCCGCAGCAGGCGCAGCGCGAGGCCCCGGGCGGCGTCGAAGAAGGCGGGGTCGTTGAGCGCCGCGAGCGCCTGGAGCGGCGTGTTGGTGCGCGGGCGGCGGACGCTGCAGCACTCGCGGCTGGGCGCGTCGAAGATCGCGAAGGCGGCGAAGGGCGCCGTGCGCCGCCAGTGGGTGTAGAGGCCGCGGCGGTAGCGGTCCTCGCCGGGGCTCGGGGCCCAGGCGGTGTCGACCTTGTTGATCGCGATGACGCCGCTCGTGTCCGCCTGGAGGGGGAAGACGCTCGGTCCGCCGACCTTCGCCGAGAGCAGCCCGCTCGCGGAAAGCATCGCGTCGCGGATCATCTCCGCCTCCATCCGGAAGCGCGGGCCGCGGGCGAGCAGCCGGTTGTAGGGGTCGCGCTCCACGGACTCCCTTGTCATCCGGGACGATTGGCGGTAGGCCGCAGAGCCCACGATCGTCTTGTGGATCGCCTTCATGCTCCACTTCCCCGCCATGAATTCCACGGCCAGCCAGTCGAGCAGCTCCGGGTGAACGGGCGGGAGCGACTGGGTGCCGAAGTCCTCGGGCGACTCCACGATCGGCCGGCCGAAGAATTCGCCCCAGAAACGGTTGACCACGACGCGCGCGGTGAGCGGATTGGCCTCGTCGACGAGCCAGTGCGCGAGCCCGAGCCGGTTGGCGGGCTTCCCCTCGGGGATCGGGGGCAGCGACGCGGGCACGCCCGCCGGCACCTTCTCCCCCTTGTTGACGAAGCCGCCCTTGATGCGGACGTAGGTCTCCGGCTTCTCGTGCGCCTTCTCCTTCAGCACCAGCGCGGTGCCGACGTCGAGCTTGTCGAGTTCGGCGTAGAGGTCGAGCAGCGGCGCGGTGAGCGGCTTCAGGTCGGCCGGCGCCTGGGAGCGGCAGAAGATGACGACGTCGTTGCGCTGGGTGTTGGTCCGCTTCTCGATCGCGATCTTCAGCGCCTTCGACACATGCTCCGGGAGGGCGGCCTTCTTGAGCTCGTCCTCCTCGCGGGCGATCTTCGCGCGCAGGTCCTTCCGCTGCGCCTGCTGCTCGGGGGTG
>JACQFK010000354.1 GCA_016200125.1 Planctomycetota bacterium | reverse complement strand
GCCGCGCTCCTTCTGGAGATAGTAGGTCACCATCTCCTTGCGGATGAGCACGAGGTCGGAGAGGCCGTCGCCGTTGATGTCCACGATCTCGAGCCGCGGCAGCTCGGAGTAGGAGATGAACTGGGCGGCGGAGATCTCCGGGGCGTCGGCGTAGGACGAGACGCCCACCGCCCGCTGCCAGGTCGGCGGCAGGTCGGACTCCAGCGTCGCCGTCTTGCCGAACACCCCGGGCGCCGTCTGGAAGTAGATGCGGTAGCCGTCGGGCAGCGGCACGACGAGGTCGTCGAGGCCGTCCCCGGAGAGGTCCATCTTCCACTGCCAGAGCGGCACCTGCCGGAGCGAGGGGGTGCGGAAGAAGGTGCGGACGTGGATGAGCTTGACGGGCTTCTCGGCGGGCCGGCCGTTCTCCCACGGATAGACGTAGACGCCGTCCTCCGCGAGGAAACCGACCTCGGTGCCGCCGCCGGGGAGGAAGTCGCCGATCACCAGGGCGCAGGCCCGGTCGCTCAGCGGCCACATCACGTCCGGCGACTCGTTGTATTTGCCGTTCCGCTGGAAGTGGAGCGAGAGCCAGCGCTCCGGGGGGTTGGAGTCGTTGTTGACCGAGATGCCGAGGATGTCGAGCTTGCCGTCGCCGTCGAAATCGTAGTTCAGCGTCGCTTCGCGGCGGCCGTAGACCGCGAGCCAGCTGAGGTGGAAGTCCAGGACCGGGGCAGGCCCGGCGGCGGTCATGAAGGCGGGGGAGATCAGCAGTCCGAGGAGGAAAAGGGCCCGTCCCAGCACGCGTCGCATCATAGCTCCTTATACGACCCTGACGCAACGGCGTCGTTCTGATATACTCGTCGCCGGTCCGCTATGACCGCGACGAAAACCCTGCCCTTCGCCGGCACGCCCGAGGAGCTGGAAAAATACCTCCTGGAATTCGCCCGGCTCGCCGGGGCCTGGGCCGCCCGGCGGCAGGACGGCTGGATCGTCGCCGGCGGCGCCCTCCTGTCCACGAATCCCAACAGCATCCCCTGGGCCGTCCGGATCTCCCGGCGTGAGGAGGGGCTGGCCCTCGAGCCGCAGGTCCGGGCCCTCCCCTGGACGCGCGCCAAGGCGCAGCGGATCGCCGCCTACCGGGAGGGCCAGCTGGCCGACTTCCTGACCGCCCGCGTCCGCGGCTCGGGACCGGAGAAATTCGACCCGCGCCGGCTCCGCGAGCCCTTCTCACCCTTCGGCGCGGGCGTCGCCGCCCGGACCGCCTCCTTTGCGTGGGCCGTCCTGACCAGCCTCGCCGCCTTCGCCTTGGCCTACCTGGCCGCGGTCGTCGTCTCGCTCCCGCTCATGAGCCTCTCGATCCGCGAGATCGCGGCCCACGCCGCGGCGCTGCAGCAGGCGGGCGCGATCCCGCTCCCCTCGCCGGCGGAGGCCGCGTCGACCGGCGCCTTCGGGGCGGCCGTCGTGTTCGCCTTCCCGATCGCCTTCTTCGCCGCGCTCATTCACTCGGCGGCCCTCGCCGCGGGGGATATCGCGTTTCGCGCCTCCCGCGTCCCCCAGGCGGCCTTCCTCTTCCAGACGATCCTGATCGGGCTCGCCTTCTTCCCCTTCCTCCCGGTCCTCGCGCTGCCGCTGGCGCCGATCATCCCGCTCGCGGCCCAGCTGGGCGCGTCGCTCGTCTGGTCGAAGCGGCGCGAGCGCGTGCGCGAAGGACCCGGGCCGCAGAAGGCGGCGGTCCTCATCGCGGTGCTCCTCGCGGCGTCGCTCGCCGGCGCCGTCGTCCCCCAATTCAGGTCCTGGAAGGAGAACCTGCTCCCCATCGCCCTCTTCCGGGACTCCTGGCTGCTGGGGAATCCGATCGGGAAGGCCGTCGCCTCGACCTACTACCGCTACACGCTCTACTCCGCCGAGCCGCTCAAGGAGCTCTATTCGATGGACGGCTCGCGAAGCGCGCGCTCGCAGCCGATCGCGGCCTGCGCCGATCCGGCGGTCACGACCCGCCTCCGGGTCCTGCGCTTCACGGTGACGGCGTCCCCGGGGGCGGGCGACGTGACGGTCGGCCCCGGCGGCCTGACCCCCGGGAAGGACCTCGCGGAGCTGAAGGCGGCGCTGGACGATCACAGCCGCCGGACCTTCCGCGGCGGGGCGCTCCGGGACCTCTCATCGCTCGCCTGGCATTCTCTGTTCTACGCGGGGCCTCCGGCGGTCCTGGTCGCGTTCATGGGACTCTTCGCCCCCTTCATCTCCCTCCTCTTCCGGAGGCTCCAGCCCAAGACGGCGGTCTTCGCGCTGAGCGCCGTGACCATGATCACGGCCCTGGTGCTGGTGCTGGCCGCGGGGGAGAGCCCCGCCGAGACGGCCGCGCCGGCGCTGGCCGAGGCGCTCTCGGACGCCCGGGTCGACCGCCGGCACGCGGCGGCCGTCCTCGCCTCCCGGCTGGAGTCGACGGCCCCGATGGCCGACGCGCTCCTGAAGACGGCCGACGACGCCGACTTCCGTGTCCGCCTCTGGGCCGTCGCGGCGCTGGGAAGATCGGGGGACGCGCGGGCCCTCCCCAAGCTGGTCGAGCGGCTGGACGATCCCGAGATGTTCGTCCGCTACCGTGCCGCCCAGGGCCTGGAGTCCCTCAAGGACCCCAAGGCCGTCGAGCCGCTGCTCCGGATGATGCGCGAGCGGTCCTGGTACGCGGGCATCTACGCGCTCGAGGCGCTCCGCGCGATCCAGCCGGGGAAGTTCTGATGGATCCGCTTTCCCCCTGGACCTACGGCCGCCGCAACGTCCGGAAGATCCTGCCGACCGTCATCATCCTCACCTTCGTCGTGATGCTGGTCGTCGTGATCCTCTCGACGCTCGCGGGGCTGCGCGACTCCACGCTGGTCTACACCCGCGAGTTCGACGAGTGGACGCTGGTCTTCCCCAAGAAGGACACCCGCCTGCCCCGGGCGCTCCTCGCGGAGATCGCGGCCCACCCGGCGGCCGAGCGCGTCATCGACTCCCGCAACTGCTTCGTCCGCGTGAAGACGCTGATCGGCCCCATGCCCTTCAACCTGCGCGCGGTGCGGCGCGAGGAGATGGACTACCTCATGACGCGCGTGGGGGCCGTCCTGAAGGAGGGGGCGCTTCCGAAGTCCGGCAGCAGCGAGGTGGCGCTTCACGAGAACATCATGAAGGCGAACGGCTGGTCGCTCGGCCGCGAGTTCGGCATCGACGTGGACGAGGAGGACTGGATGCCCGGCCGCTTCCGGGTCGTCGGCATCCTGGAGGGCCCCGTGCCCCTGGGCGTCTGCTCCTTCGAGTACCTGAACAACCCGCTGCAGTACGCCTTCTCCGCGAAACTCTGGGAGCGCGTGGTCGCCGTGGCCCGGCCGGGGCGGACCGCGGAGCTCAACGCCTACCTGCGCGGGCTGAAGGACGTGAAGGTCTACGACAAGACGCGCGCGGTGGACGACGTGGTCCAGGGCTTCGACCGCATCATCCTGGTCTTCCGCTTCATCTCGATCCTGCTGATCATCGTCGTGGCCATCGTCGTGGGCCTGCTCAACAACATCTTCTTCGCGCAGCGGATCGACGAGTTCGCCGTCCTGCTGGCGATCGGCCACACCAAGCGTCGGCTGTTCAGGATGGTCTGGGGCGAGACGGCGCTGATGATGACGCTGTCCTGGGCGGCGGGTCTCGCGCTGGGCCTGGGGATCTTCGCCGCCTTCCGGGGCTGGGTGCTGCTGCCCCGCGGGATCCCCGTGCCCTTCTGGCACGCGGGACCGCTGCTGGTCTCCGCGGCGCTGCCGCTCGTGGCCCAGGTCTTCGCCGTCACGACGGTCCTGGGGCGCCTGAAGCGGATCGACCCCGTCAGCATCATCGAGAGGCGGGGCTGATGCTGACCGGACGCGACTTAGCGCTGGTGTATCGCGACGCCGCGAACGAGGTGCGCGCGGTGGACGGGGTCTCGCTCGAGGTCAAGGAGGGCGAGTTCGTCGGCATCCTGGGCCCCAGCGGCTCCGGCAAAAGCTCGCTGCTCTATCTCCTGGCGGGGCTGAAGTCGCCGTCGTCGGGCGAGGTGCGCTTCGCCGGGCAGGCCTACGGGGCCCTGCCCCAGGACTCGCTCGCGGAATTCCGCCGGGCGAACTTCGGCTTCATCTTCCAGAACCACTTCCTGATCAACCACCTGACGAGCACGGAGAACGTCCGCACGGCCGGCGACGCCGACAGCTCCCGCCTGCTGGAGGAACTGCGCGTCGAGCCCTGCCGCGACAAGTTCCCCTGGCAGATGTCGGCCGGCGAGAAGCAGCGGGTGGCGATCGCCCGGGCCGTGATCCATCGTCCCCGGGTGGTCTTCGCCGACGAGCCCACGGCGTCGCTCGACCGCCCGAACGCCGATCTCGTCGTCGAGTGCCTCCGCCGGGTCACGCAGGGCGGCACGCTCTTCGTGGTGACGCACGACGAGTCGATCCTGAAGGGGGCGACGCGGGTGCTCCGGATGAAGGCAGGGCGGATCGAGGAGTAGTTCTCTCTTCGAGCGAGTCCCTGGAGCCCCGGGCGGGTTAAAGCTCCAGGACCTGAATCAGGATCCGAAGGGTGAAAGAAAAGCGACGCCCGGCGGCTCTATTCTGCCGACGGAACCGATTCGACGGAGAACTGCGATGAGCCTCAGATGCCTGGCGATCGGAATGGTCCTGCTCCTCCTCCACGCGCCGGATTCGCGCGCCGAGGGGGACGCCCCGGGCGCCCTGGGCCGGATCTCCCGGGCCAAGATCGCGTCCGCCGCCGCGGAAATCGACCGGCGCATCGATGCCGACCTCGAGGCGAAGGGCATCAAGCCCACCCCGCCGACCAGCGATGCCGTCTTCGGCCGGCGGGTCTATCTCGACCTGATCGGCCGCATCCCCACGGGCGCCGAGGCCGCGGCCTTCCTCGCCTCCTCGGACCCGGACAAGCGGGCCGTTCTCATCGACCATCTGCTCGAGAGCCCCGGCTACGACAGCCACCTCTTCAACTGGTTCGCCGATCTTCTCCGCGTGAAATCGAAGATGAAGGCGGCGTCCGGCGAGGCCTACATCGACTACCTGAAGACGGAGATCGAGGAGAACACCCCCTACGACGAGCTCGTACGCGAGCTCCTCACCTCGTCGGGACCCGCGATGGAGCGGGGGAACGGGGCGGTCAACTATTATCTCCGCGACCGCGGCATGCCCGAGGACAACATGTCCAACACGGTGCGCATCTTCCTGGGCACCCGCCTCGAATGCGCGCAATGCCACAACCATCCCTTCGACAAGTGGACCCAGATCCAGTACTTCCAGATGGTTGCGTTCACCGGCGGCCTCCAGTACAAGGACACCGACTACAACAAATCCGAAGTCGCGCAGCACGTCCGCGAGATCGAGAAGAGCCTCAAGGGCGGCGCCGGGCCGACCCAGCAGGCGAAGAACTTCAACAAGATGATGCAGCCGCTGGGCTACGGCATCCACGGCACGGGCACGGGATCGGTGCGCCTGCCGCACGACTACAAGTATCCGGACGCCAAGCCCGAGGCGGCGGTGACGGCGAAGACGATGTTCGGGGACGCGGTCAATCTCGCGCACACCGCCGCAGCCCCGGCCGTGAAGGGAAAGCGGAAGACGCCGCCCGCCCGCGGCGGCGGCGCCGGCGTCGGCTCGAGAGAGGCCTATGCCGAATGGCTGACCTCGCCGAAGAATCCGAGGTTCGCGACGGTCATCGCCAACCGGATGTGGAAGCGCATGATGGGCATCGGGGTGATCGAGCCCGTCGACGACCTCCGGGACGACACGCAGCCCTCGAATCCGGCGCTCATGGAAGGCCTCCGGAACCTCATGGTGGAGGTCGGATTCGACCTGAAGCAGTACCTGAGGACGGTCTGCAGCACCCGGGCGTACCAGCGCTCCGCGGTGCTCGGCGATCTGGCCGAGGGCGAACCCTTCCACTTCCAGGGCCCCCTGCTTCGGCGGATGTCGGCCGAGCAGATCTGGGATTCGCTCCTCACGCTGGTCGTCGCCAACCTCGACGAGACCCTCGAAGGCGCCGACAGCCCCGAGGCGGAGCGCGTCTACAAGGAGTACGAGGAGCTGAGCCGCCTCACGAAGGAGGACCTCCAGCTCATCGCCAATGAGGGGAAGAGGAAGGCGAAGGCCGACATGAAGGCGAAGGAAGAGACTCCCGCGACCCTCGAGCTGCAGCGCAAGATCGCCCGCGCGAAGAAGAAGGGCGACGAGGACGAAGTCGCGCGCCTCACCAAGGAGCTCGAGAAGCAGACCGGCAAGCCGCTCCTGATGCCCAAGAAGGGCGGCCGGCGGGCGGGCGCGGACAAGGACCTCGTCCGCGCCTCCGACCTGCCCCAGCCGGCCCGGCCCGGCCACCTGGTGCGGGAATTCGGCCAGGGCGACCGCGAGCAGATCGAGGCCTCCCACAAGGATCCGGCGGTCCCCCAGGTGCTCACCCTGCTCAACGGATTCATCGAGCGCCGCGTGACGTCGAATCCCCGGGCCGCGATCAACGACGCCCTCTCGGCCGCGCGCAGCCCGGAGGAGAAGCTGAAGGCCGCCTTCCTCGGCGTGCTGGGCCGCCTGCCCGGCTCCGCGGAGAAGGCGCTCTGGATTCCGGACCTGTCGGCCCAGGGAGCGTCGGCGTCGAAGGACCTCGTCGCGACGCTGCTCAATACCCACGAATTCATGTTCATCCAGTAAAGAGGAGAGACGACCATGATGGACGACCTTTCGCGCCGCCGCTTCCTGTCGGGCGCGGCGATGTCCCTGCTGGGGGTCGGCAGCCTCCCTCTGCTGGAGAGCCTGGCGGCCGCGCAGGACAAACAACAGGACGGCCCGGCGCCGCTTCGGCCGGCGACCGCCAAGAACGTGATCTACCTGTTCATGACGGGCGGCATGACCCACCTGGATACCTTCGATCTGAAGCCCGGGGCGGCCACGCAGGGGCCGACGGAAGCGCTGAAGACCGCCGTCGACGGCATCCAGATCAGCTCGCACCTGCCGAATCTCGCCCGCCACATGGACAAGATCGCCATCATCAATTCGCTCAACTCCACCCAGGGCGCCCACGCGCAGGGCCAGTACTTCATGCACACGAGCTACACGCTGCGCGGCACCATCAAGCATCCGACGATGGGAGCCTGGCTCAACCTGATGGGCGGACGCCAGAATCCCAACCTTCCCGGACACGTCCAGATCGGCGGCGGCTCGAACGGAGCCTCGGCCGGATTCCTGGAATCGCGCTTCGCGCCCCTCCCCATCGGCGATCCGGCGGGCGGGCTGCAGGACAGCGCCCGCGCCGCGGGAGTCAGCGGCGAGACCTTCGATCGGCGCCTCGAGCGGGCCAAGGCGATGAACAAGGAATTCGCCGCCGCCCACGACCAGAAGGAGGTCCGGGCCTATTCGGACATGTACGACGAGGCGGTGCGCCTGATGAGCTCCAAGGATCTCGAGGCCTTCGATCTGCGGAAGGAGCCCGAGAATCTCCGCCAGGCCTACGGCACGAGCTCCTTCGGGCAGGGCTGCCTGCTGGCCCGCCGCCTCATCGAGAACAAGGTTCGATTCGTCGAGGTCGAGCAGGGCGGCTGGGACACTCACAACGAGAACTTCGAGTCGATGGAGGAGAAGCTGCCGGTCATCGACCAGGCGCTCTCGGCGCTCCTGTCCGACCTGGACAGCCGGGGCCTCCTGGAGGAGACCCTGGTGGTCCTGACGACCGAGTTCGGCCGCACGCCGAAGATCGTCACGGAGCGGATGGGCCGCAACCACTATCCCAAGGCCTTCTCGGGCCTCATGGCCGGGGGCGGCATTCGCGGCGGCCAGAAGTACGGGAAGACCGACGCGACCGGCGAAGAGGTCGTGGAGAACAAGGTTTCCGTTCCGGACTTCAATGCGACGATCGCCTACGCGCTGGGGCTCCCCCTGGACCACATCGTGCACTCCCCCTCCGGACGCCCCTTCACGGTCGCCGACAAGGGGAAACCGGTCACGGCGCTCTTCTAGGTGACGGATGCGACTGCTGCTGGAGCTGCTCACGGCGCTCTCCTGCGCCGGGCCCGAACAGGACGCGAAGGTCGATTTCGAAGCGCGCGTGCTGCCGCTGCTCCGCGAGCGCTGCTTCTCGTGCCACGAGGCGGCGAAGACCGCGCCGGACGGCCGGGTGACGAAGCCCAAGGCCGGGCTCCGGCTGGACGGCCGGGGCTGGATCCTGAAGGGCAGCGACGAGCGGGCCGTGCTGGTCGCCGGCGACCCCGCGAAGAGCCGCCTCTACTCCCTCACGGCTCTTCCGGCCGATCACGAGGACCGCATGCCCTCGAAGGGCGCTCCGCTGACGAAGGCTCAGACGGAATCCCTCCGCCTCTGGATCGCGCAGGGTGCGAATTTCGGGACCTGGGTCGGCGCTCCCGGCGGCAAGCTGCCGGCGCCTGAGGCCGCGGCGCAGCCGCCGCCCATCGTGTCAGAACGCCTCACCCGCCTCGAGGCGCTGGGGCGCGGCGTCAAGCCCGCCGCGGCCGCCGACCTGGAGCGCGCCCGCAAGGCCGGCGCGATCGTCCAGTCCGTGATCCCGGGCAGCCCCCTGCTCGCCGTCTCCTTCGTCTCGCGCGAGGCCGCGACGGGTGACAAGGAGCTCGCGGAGCTGGTCCCGCTGGCCCCGCAGATCACGCGGCTCGACCTGGGGAGGACGAAGGTCACCGACGCGGGCCTGAAGCTCGTCGCCTCCTGTCCCGCGCTGACTTGGGTCGACCTGCATGAGACGGCGATCGGCGACGCGGGCCTCGCGGCCCTGAAGGGGCTCCTGCAGCTCCGGACGCTGAACCTCTACAAGACGGCCGTCACGGACGCGGGGCTGGCGTCGCTCGAGAACCTCGGCACGCTCGAGGACCTCTACTTGCGCGAGACCAAAGTCAGCGAGGGCGCTATCTCGAAGCTCGGCGAGAAGCTGTCGCAGACCGAGATCCACTCGGGCTTCGAGAATCCGACCGCCGATCCGGGCGCGGCCACGGCCAGGAAAAAGAAGAAGAAGTAGCCGGCTTTTCGGACTGCGCCCGTTTCCCCATCCTCGCCCCCGGCAGCCTCGATCCCTCTCTGCCCTCGGCGGTGACGCACGACGAGTCGATCCCGAAAGGGGCGACGCGGGTGCTTCGGATGGAGGCGGGACGGAGCGACGGAGGCTAGTTCTGCCGGGGCCCGCTCCCCGGGCGTCCGTTGCCGGGGAAGCGTAGCGCGGCCAGGATCTCCTTCTGCGTGCCGAGGATGTCCTTCTGCGTGTCGAGAATCGCCTTTTGGGAGTCCAGAATGGCTTTCTGAGAGTCGAGAATCCGTTTCCCGAGCAGGGCCAGCCCCTTGGCAAGTTCGCGCTCCCGCCGGTCGGACCGATCCATCAGCCGCTCGATGCGTTCATCGTTTCTTTCCAGGCGGCGCATCATGGCCTGGAACCGGTCATCCGACTTCCGGCGTTCCTCGGAGGCCTTGAGGCGCTCCTCGTCGGCCTTCCGACGATCCTCGTCGGCTTTTCGGCGGTCCTCGTCGGCTTTCTGCCGATCCTCGTTCCACATCTTCAGGTATCCGCGAAATTCCTTGAGGAACTCGCGGAACTCGACATCCATATTCATAGCGTAGCTTCCCGCGGACCGCGTTTCAACATCGAGGCTTGAACGCGCAACTGCCGTGCCAGACATGAAAACCACGATTGCGCGCAGGAAATGAGGGAGGGCTCGAAACGCACGTTACGATTCGTAACGTGACGTTACGAAGCGTGATGAGTCGGCTAGTCTTCCTTCCGCTTCTCCGGGCCGGAGATTTCAATCCAGACCGGATCCAGCCCAGGTCCCAGATCGAGTTCCGCCCGGGTCTTCAGGTCGAGGCGATAGAGGTTGGTGCGTTCGTATTTCCGGTAGAGGACCTGGTCGCCCTCCGGGCTGATCGCCGCAATTTCCCAGACGCCGCCCGGCAGCCGGGGTTCGCAGAAGAGCTTCCGGTTGCTGCCGTCGGCGTCCATCACGTAGATCGAGGTGCCGGGGAGCCCTTCCGCGAAGATCACCTTGCCGCCGGGAAGGAAGACGGGCGAGCGGGCGTCGTGATCCAGCCTCTGTTCATGGCGGCCGTCCGCGTCGGCGACAAAGAGAATCCCGGGCCGGCGCAGAAAGGCGACTCGCTGGCCGTCGCGGCTCCAGGTGATATCGGTCGCCTGAAACGAACTCGCGCGGCTCCACCAGTCCTGCCGCGCTTTCTCGTAGGCCTGGGCTTCCTTCTCGCTCGCCTTGCGGCGGTTCCGGCCGTCGGGATCCATGGCCGAAAGGCCCCCGCCCTCGGGAACGGCCCGGAAAACCACGACGGTCATGCGGACTGAAGGGGTGCCGCTTCCGGGCGGCGGGCGGGTCCTGCGCAGCTCCGCCGGCGGGGCGCCTTCGCCAGGGGCTTGGCAGGCGGACATCGCTCCCCACGCGCCGATGGCCAGGGCGAGCAGCGCAGCCGCCCGGATGCTCAGGGGGGTCTCGAACACGGTAGAAGGGACGTCGAAGGCCTGCCCCTTCAGGGCTTCTTGGGCTCTTCCGTGAGGCCGGCGATCTTCTCGGTGAGCTTCTTGGCCGTCAAGCCGGTCGGGTCGCAGCCGGTCTCGATGGCGACGATCTTGCCGCCTTTGGCGATCAGGAAGTTCGCGGGCATGGCCTTCGTCTGCCAGACCTTCCAGCTCTTGCCCTTCTCGTCGACCGAGTAGAGCATGTTCAGCTCCTTGTCCTGGGCGTACTTCTCGACCTTCGCGTCCGGTTCGCGGAAGATCGCCAGGCTGCTGAGCCCCTGCGCCTTGTAGGTGTCCTGGAGGGTCTTGAAGTACTTGATCTCCTGGTCGCAGCCGGAGCAGCCGCAGGTGAGGCGCACGAGGACCGGCCCCTTGGCGGTCAGCTCGGCCAGGTCGATCTCCTTCCCGGCCGTGTCCTTGACCTTGAACTCCGGCGCCTGCGCGCCGATCTTGACGGTCTTGTCTTCCTGGGTCGCCAGGAGCAGGACGCTGAGGATGATCGACAGGTTCATGGTCAAGCCCTCCGGTTATCTATACACGCGGGACGGGCTCTTGCCCCTCCCTCCGGGTTAGAATGTACGGCGTGGAGGCAATGGTCTCCCCGGAGGGTCCAGATGAAGGTCCGATCGAGACTCCAGACCGCCACCTGCTGCCTCGCGCTTTTCGCGTCGGCGATCAGCGACGCGCAGAATCAGCAGGCTCCGCCCGTCGATTTCACGAAGTTCGGCCCCTGGAAGGCGACCGCGGACGAGGGCGACTATCTGCTCGGCCCTCCCTACGCCAATGCCCCGGAACTGACGCCCAAGGACGGCGTCCCCAAGGGGATGGTCCACCAGTTCACCATGAACTCGGCCGACAGCAAGATGTATCCCGGCATCAGCAAGACCGCTCCCGGCACGGTGGTCCCCTACCAGCGCCGCGTGACCGTCTACGTTCCCAGCCAGTACGTGGCCGGGAAGCCGGCGCCGCTCATCGTGTCGCAGGACAGCATGGGCCAGGGGGAGCTGCCCACGATCCTGGACAACATGATCGCCGCCAACCGGCTCCCGGCGATCGTGGCGGTCATGATCAATTCCGGCGGCGGCGACGCCCAGGGCAGCCAGCGGGGCCTCGAGTACGACACGGTCTCGGGCAAGTACGCCGAGTTCATCGAGACGGAAGTCCTGCCGAAAATCAGCGAGGACTACAAGGTGACGTTCACCAAGGATCCGGAGGGCCGGATGACGATGGGCGGGAGCTCGGGCGCCGCCTGCGCGTTCACGATGGCCTGGTTTCATCCGGAGCTGTACCACCGGGTGCTGTCCTACTCCGGGACCTTCGTCAACCAGCAATCCCCGCTCAACAAGGAGTCCCCGCACGGCGCCTGGGAGTACCACGAGAACTTCATTCTCAAGAACCCGGCCAAGCCGCTGCGGGTCTGGCTGCACGTGGGGGAAATGGACAACCGCTACAAGGACGCGGAATCCACCCTGCACAACTGGGTCATGGCCAACCAGCGGATGGCGGCGGTCCTGAAGGCGAGGAAGTACCACTACCAGTTCGTCTTCGCCCGGGACTCCGGACACGTGGACGGCAAGGTCGTCCGGCAGACGCTCCCGCAGGCCCTGGAATGGGTCTGGCGGGGCTACAAGCCCAAGTAGCTGCACGCGCGCCTTGACGCTCCTTCCCTCGGCGCCGCCGCCCGCCGCGCAGACGTCGAGCCAGTCGGCGTGCTTCGCGTTGCGGCCCTTCACCCCCTCGAAGAAGGCGTCCTGGAGTTTCTTCGTGATCGGACCGCGGCGCAGGAATCCGCACCCAATGGGTGAACAAGAGGCGCTCCGCGACGTCTACAGTAACAGATGAACGCGGCGCGGCCGGCAGTCCTGGCCCTGATCCTGATCGCCGGTTCGGACGGCGGCACGCAGGATGGGCCTCATCCCGCGATAACGCCCGTCTCCCGCGGCCGCTCCTGGCTCCTGCACACGCAGAACCGCGACGGCTCCTGGGGCCTCGACGCGGGGATGGCCCCGGACATCAGCTGCACCGCCGTGGCCGCCCTCGCGCTCATGGCGGGAGGGAACACGGAACGGGGCGGGCCGGATGCGGAGAGCGTCGTGGCGATCCGGAAGGCGGTCGAGCACGTCGTGCGGCGCGTCCACCGCACGCGCGGCGACTTCTCCGCGGGCGAGGAGACGCTCGTCCAACGGAAGCTGGGCAGGCACATCCACACCTTCTTCGCCGCGCTCCTCCTCACCCAGGCCTTCGGGCAGCGCGGGGTCTGGCGGCCGGTGGAGCTGGAGGACTTCAAGGATCACCTCTCGTCCCTCGCCCGGCGGATCGTGGAGACGCAGGAGCCCGACGGAAGCTGGCACAAGGAGACCTTCGGGAGCCTCAAGGCGACCTGCATGGCCTGGCTGGCCCTCCGATCCGCCGCCTCGGTCGGGGTGGATGTCGAGAAGGCCTCCGTCCAGAAGATCATGAGGTTCGTCCTGGAGCAGTACAACCCGGCGTCGAAGCTCTTCGACAGGAAGAACACGCAGGGCGGCTATCAGTCGATCTACTCGACCGGCAGCTGCCTCCGCGTCCTGTACGGCATGGGCGAAGGCAACTCGGACCAGACGCGGGCCGCCACCGATGCCTTCATGAGCTTCGTCAAGACGCCCCAGAACGGCGCCGCGTACCTCACGGTCGAGGGCGAGGACTACCTGATC
>JACQFK010000013.1 GCA_016200125.1 Planctomycetota bacterium | reverse complement strand
CAACTGGCTCTTCCAGAAGGTCGCGCGTGCCTGGTCCGTCGCCCACCTCGAGCAGCAGTCGCGGATATGACACGGCCCCACGGTGGCCAGTCTGGCCCCCACTTTCGGACGCGGCTCCATGACCAACGGATGGACCGACATCCGCAACACGGACGTCGTCCTCGCCATGGGCGGCAACCCCGCCGAGAACCATCCCTGCGGGTTCAAGTGGGTGATTGAAGCCAAGAAGAAGCGGCGCGCGAAGCTGGTCTCGGTCGACCCGCGCTTCAACCGCACCTCGGCCGTCGCCGACGTCTACTGCCCCCTTCGCGCCGGGACGGACATCGCCTTCCTCGGCGGCCTGATCCATCACGCCGTCGAGAACAGGCGGATCCACGAGGAGTACGTCAAGCTCCACACCAACGCCCTCTTCCTCCTCGAGCCCGGCTCCGAGCTCGGAGCCGACGGGCTCTTCGGCGGCTTCGACGCGGCGACGAAGAAGTATGACAAGTCGAAGTGGAAGTACTCGCTCGACGAGAAGGGCTTCGCGAAGCGGGCGGCGTCGCTCGACGATCCGAACTGCGTCTTCCAGCACCTGAAGAAGCACTATTCGCGCTACACCCCCGAAGCGGTGGCGAACATCTGCGGCTGCACGAAGGAGGACTTCCTCAAGGCCGCGGAGATCGTGACGTCGACCGGCACCGCGGACCGCGCGGGCACGATCATGTACGCGCTCGGCTGGACCCACCACTCGACGAGCGTCCAGATCATCCGGGCGGCCGCCATCCTCCAGCTGCTGCTCGGCAACATCGGCCGCACGGGCGGCGGCGTGAACGCGCTCCGCGGCCACGCGAACATCCAGGGCGGCACCGACCACGGGGTCGCCTACCACGCGCTCCCCGGCTACCTCGCGATGCCGAAGCCCTCCGACACCGCCTTCGACAAGTACCTCGAGCGGATCACCCCGAAGCCCCTTTCGCCGACGTCGATGAACTACTGGGGCCACACGCCCAAGTTCGCCGTCTCGCTCCTCAAGGCGATGTACGGCCGCAACGCCACGAAGGAGAATGAGTGGGGCTTCCACTGGCTCCCCAAGATCGACGACAACTACTCCTGGGTCTACCTCTTCGACCGCATGTACGCCGGCTCGATCAAGGGCTTCATCGACTTCGGCATGAACCCCGTCGCGAACGGCCCCAACACCGAGAAGATGATCGCCGCGCTCGCCAAGCTCGAGTGGTGCGTCATCACGGAGGCCTTCGAAACCGAGACCGCCCAGTTCTGGAAGGTCGCCAAGGAGCCGCCGCAGACCGAGGTCTTCCTCCTGCCCGCGGCGATCTTCGCGGAGAAGGACGGATCCTTCACCAATTCGTCGCGCTGGGGGCAGTGGAAGCACAAGGCGGCCGAGCCGCCGGGTGAGGCGCTCACGGACCAGGAGATCCTGGCGCGCCTCTTCCTGCGCGTCCGCGAGCTCTACGCGAAGGAAGGCGGGCCCGGCGCGGAGTCGATCCTCAACCTCGACTGGTCCTACAAGAATCCCGGCGAGCCCTCGCTCGAGGAGATCGCGAAGGAGATCAACGGCCGCGACCTCGCGACGGGGAAGCAGCTCTCCGGTTTCGGCGAGCTCAAGGCCGACGGCACGACGGCGAGCGGCAACTGGCTCTACTGCGGCAGCTTCACCGAAGCCGGCAATATGATGGCGCGGCGCGATCCGCGCGACCCCTCGGGCCTCGGCCGCTACGAAGGCTGGGCCTGGAACTGGCCGGCCAACCGCCGCGTGCTCTACAACCGGGCGAACGCCGACGCCGAGGGGAAGCCCTGGGATCCGACCCGCGCGGGCATCGCCTGGGACGGCGACAAGTGGGTGGGCGACACCCCCGACATGAAGCCCGACGCGAAGCCCGGGACCTTCGACGCCTTCATCATGCTCCCGGAGGGCGTCGCCAAGCTCTGGGCGCCCGATTTCGCCGACGGCCCCTTCCCCGAGCACTACGAGGCGCAGGAGCATCCGGTCGACAACCCCCTCCATCCGGCGAACTCGTCCAATCCCGTGGCGCATGTCTTCAGGAGCGCCCTGGATCCCGCGTTCGGCGACCCCAAGGAGTACGACATCGTCGCGACCACGTTCCGGCTGACGGAGCACTTCCACTACTGGACCAAGCACATCGCCCCGACCGCGGCGCTGCAGCCCGAGTTCTTCGTGGAGATCCCGGAAGGGCTCGCGAAGGAGCGGGGCATCGCGAACGAGGACCGGGTCCGCCTGTCGACGCCGCGCGGCGCGATCGAAGGGCGCGCGCTCGTCACGCGCCGCCTCCGCGCCATGAAGGTCACGGGCAGGACCGTGTGGCAGGTCGCGATCCCGATCCACTGGGGCTTCACGGGCCGCGCCGGAAAGGGCGTGGGCCGGGGGCCGATGGCGAACCTGCTGACGCCGAGCGTGGTCGATCCGAATTCCCACACGCCCGAGTACAAGACCTTCCTCGTCAAGCTCGAGAAAGCGGGGCCGGCGTGAAGGGCGGCGCGCTCGAGGTCAAGAACGTCTCGGCCACCGGCGTGCGGACCACCGTCCGCGAGGACGACCAGGTCTGCATGCTCATCGACACGACCACCTGCATCGGCTGCAAGGCCTGCGAGGTGGCCTGCGTGGAGTGGAACGACCTGAAGATCGAGCCCGAGACCGGGCTGCGCCTGATGATGAACTCGTTCCAGACGATCCCGGACATGACGCCGTCGTACTGGAACCTGATCAAGTTCAACGAGATCACGGTCGATCCGCAGCGCCGCCCGATGGAAGCGGCCGCCGACGCGCCCGGCATCATGATGCTCATGCGCAAGGACATGTGCATGCACTGCTCGGAGCCGGGCTGCATGATCGCCTGCCCGGCGGAGGGGGCGATCGTCCAGTACACGAACGGCATCGTCGACTTCCAGCAGGAAAGCTGCATCGGCTGCGGCTACTGCATGACGGGCTGCCCCTTCAACATCCCGAAGTTCGACGCGACCTCGCAGCGCGTCTTCAAGTGCACGATGTGCTCCGACCGCGTCTCCAACGGGCTCGGCCCGGCCTGCGTCAAGGCCTGCCCGACGGGCTGCCTCGAGTTCGGCACCAAGAAGGAGATGAAGGCGCGGGCCGAGAAGCGCTCGCACCAGGTGGTGGAGGAGGGCTTCCTCGCGTTCGGCGCCTCGCTGGCGGCCGCCGCGCTGCACTACCTGGTGGCCGGGCCGCGGCGCGAGAAGGTCGCCCACGCCGAGCCGGCGCCGAAACCGGAGAAGCGGATCAGGCGCTACTCGCTCTTCGAGCGGATCGTCCACTGGACGGTCGCGTTCACCTTCATCTATCTCGGGCTGACGGGCCTCGGGCTCTTCACGCCGAAGCTCGACTGGCTGCTCAAGGTCTTCGGCGGCGGCCAGGTGGTGCGGGCCTGGCACCCGATCATCGGCGTCGTCTTCATCGCCGCGACGCTGGTCCAGTTCATCAAGTGGTTCAAGGACCTGCGCCTCACGCCGGACGACCGCGTCTGGCTGAAGAAGATGCGCGACTATCTCGCGGGCCGCGACGAGGGGATTCCGCCGACGGGCCGCTTCAACGCGGGCCAGAAGCTGCTCTTCCTGACGCAGGTGGCGCTGGGCCTCGTGCTGTTGCTCAGCGGCATCCCGATCTGGTTCCCCGCCGAGTTCGGCCGCGACCTGCGGCTCTGGGCGATCGTGATCCACTCCGCGGCGGCGGTGGGCGCGATCCTCTCGATCGTCATGCACATCCACATGGCGGTGATCATCACCCAGGGCGCGCTGCGGGCGATGACCGAGGGCACGGTCAGCGAGGCATGGGCAAGGCATCACCATGCCGCCTTGGCTGAGGAACAGTTGAAGAAGCCCGGGGCCTGATCCGCGTATACTGGCCCCCGATGCCCGACGTCTTCGAGAAGCGCATCCGCCGCGCCGAGACCCTCGAGAAGGAGTGGCCGTTCTCCGCGGAGTTGCTCCGATTTCACCGCCACCTCTGGAGCTTCCAGAGGGAAATCCTGTTGCGGCTTGCCGATCCCACGCGCAGGGGCCAGGAGCCCCCGCTCGCGCTCCTGCCGAACCTCCTGGAGTTGGTCGCCCGGGAGGGTCCTCCGCCTCTCGCCCGGCTCGCGCAATCAGCGCCCGACCTGGAGGACCTGTTCCGCCGCTACCGCGACGGCGAGACCATCGAGGATCCCCTTCTCGAGTTCTTCCCCCGGGTGTTCCTGCAGCCGGCCGTCATGACGAGCGTCCCTCCGCATCGGGACGGCGAGCCCGTGCCGGGAGGAACTTCTCCCCGTTGTCCCGATTGCGGCGACCGACCGCAGGTCAGCGTCCTGCGCGAGGATAAGAGCGCCGAAACGCTGCGGCGTTCCCTGATCTGCGCGCGATGCTCCCGGGAGTGGGACTTCGCCCGCGTGCTCTGTCCCCACTGCCGCGAGGAGAAGCCCGAGAAGCTGCCGCGCTATACGGCGCAGGAGATCCCCTGGATGCGCGTCGAGGCCTGCGACTCCTGCGGGAAGTACCTGAAGTCGGTGGACCTGACGCTCAACTGGGCGGCCGAGCCGGTCGTCGACGAGCTCGCCTCCACACCGCTCGACGTGATCGCCCGCGAGCACGGCTACGTGAAGATCGTGCCGAACCTCGCCGGGATCTGAGAGCGCCTGACCATTCGGCCACGGAGTCGTGGAGAAGATCCATCAGAAGATTCTTCTCTGCGTCTCGGTGTCTCTGTGGCTATCCCCTCAGGCCGAGAAGCTGGAGTGGCAGGAGGGGCAGTCCACGCGCCCCTTCGAGTCCACGGGCTCGTGGAAGGGCTTGGCGCACATCGGACAGGTCATCTTGACCTTCCTCACCGAGGAGACCGCTTCGGGCGCGGGCGCCGCCTTCCCCTGATCCTTCTTCATCTTGTGCGCCACCGAGGTTTCGAGATGAGCGTCGGTGCGCACGGAATCGCTGGGCTTCCCCTCCTGGAGCACGCCCTTGCAACGCGGACAGGAGACGTTCGGCGTCCGGGTCGTCGAGAGCACCGTGAACGAGAGGCCGCAGCGGGGACAGCTCATGATCCGCTTCTGCTGCCGGGCCAGCAGCGTCTTGAGCTGCGCCGGCGTGAGGTGGCCCTGAGCCACCATGATCTCTCCGAGGCTGCGCTTCTCCCCCTCGTGGGCCTGGAGCCGGAGGCAGGCGTTGACCTGCTCCTGCGACATCATCTTCTCGCGCACGGCCAGACGGCCGATGAGGATCGCATCCCGGCTGGCCTTGTTCACGGGATCTCGGGCGGCCAGGTTCTTCCTCTGCAGCTTCAGGATCTCGGAGTGCTGCTCCTCCGTGAGGTGGCCCTCCCGGAGCAGCAGTTGCCCGAGGGGGAGAGGATCCGGGTCCTTTGCCTGCAGCGCAAGGCAGGCGTCGAGCTGGGCCTGGGTGCAGAATCCCCGGTTGACGGCGATCCGGCCGAAAAGAAGATCCTGGTCCGCGCCCACGCTATGATCCGGTCTTTCTAAAAGAAGCTTCGGAAGGTCCCCGATCTCAAGCAACTGTACCCTGCCCGGGGGACTTCGGAGTCGGGTTGCATCAAGAATGGGTCGGAGGGTAAGATGAAGGGATGGCCGAAGTGCAGGACGAGCGCGAAAACCGGCTGGATATCCGCCTCGGCAGGATGGCCGTCCGGAAGGGGCTCATCACCGCCGCCCAGCTCGAGGAGGCGCTGCGCGAGCAGCAGCTCGGCGTGCAGCGGGGACGGAAGAAGCCCCGCCGGCTGGGCGTCGTCCTCGCCGCCCGGCACCTGCTGACCGACGACCTGGTGGTCGCCCTCCTCGAGGAGCAGGAGTCGCGGATCATCGCGCAGGACCGGCAGCGGGCCGGCGACCTGCTCCTCGGACGGATCCTCGTCGACGGCGGCTTCTCCACTTCCCAGGGCGTCGAGGAGTGCCTCCGCCTCCAGGAGGAGGCGATCCAGGCGGGCTCCGACGAGATCCCGCTCCTCGGGAAGCTCCTGGTCCAGCGGGGCCACGCGACGTCGCGGGCCGTCGAGGAGGCCCTGGAACTGCAGAAGGGCATTCCCCTGGTCTGCCGCCGCTGCGGCGAGCGGACGATGTCCGGCGCCATGGACCTGGCCGCGCTCGACACCTGCGCCCGCTGCCAGGGTCCCCTGGAACCCGCCGCGGCCGGGGATTCGGACCTTCCGCCGGCCGCGGCGCCGAAGCCCGCCCCGCCTCCGCCGGCTCCGGCTCCCGTGGAGCGCCTCGGCAAGTACGTGATCCTCGGCACGCTCGGCCGGGGCGCCATGGGCGAGGTCTACGAGGCGCTCGATCCCCAGCTCAACCGCAAAGTCGCCCTCAAGGTGATGCTCGGCGAACTCGACTGGGCGCGCGCGGCAGGCGGCCGCGAAGTGGAGCGCTTCGTCCAGGAGGCGCGGCTCGCCGCCCGGCTGTCGAAGCATCCGCACATCGTCGCCGTGCACGAGGCGGATGTCGCCGACGGCCGCCACTTCATCGCCATGGAGCTCGTCCGCGGCCGGACCTTCGCCGAGTGGCGGAAGCACGAGGCCCCCTCCCTCCGCCAGCAGATCCGGGTGCTCCGGACCGTGGCCCTGGCGGTCCACTACGCCCACGAGAACGGCGTCCTCCACCGCGACCTGAAGCCCGGCAACGTGCTCGTGGACGAGGAGCAGCGCCCCTTCGTCACGGACTTCGGCCTGGCGCGAACCGAGGAGAGCGAGGACCGGAAGATCTGCGGCTCGCCCGCCTACATGAGCCCCGAGCAGGCGCAGGGGCTTCCCGGGATCGACCGCCGCACCGACGTCTACTCGCTCGGCGTGATGCTCTACGAGATCCTCGAAGGCCGCCCCCCCTTCCGGGAAAGCACGCGCGCGGCGACCCTGAAGAAGGTGATCCACGATCCGGTCCCGCCCCTCTCGAGTCTCGGCCGCTCGCGGCCCTTCGCCACTCCCGACCGCGAGATCGAGGCCCTCTGCCTGAAGGCGCTCGCGAAGAAGCCGGAGGAGCGGCATCCCAGCGCCGAGGCCTTCGCCCAGGAGCTCGCCCGCTGGCTCGAAAAGAAAACGCCGACGGCCGACACCACGACGATCCCCGGAAGAATCCTGGGCCGCAAACCGATCCTGATCGCGGCCGCCGCGGGCCTCCTGGCGATCGCCGATGCCATCAAGGACACCACCGTCGACGCCATCGCAGCCCTGAGACGGGAAGGCATTCGCCTGATCATGCTGACCGGCGACGATACCCGCACGGCGAAAGCTGTTGGCGCCTCGTTGGGGATCGAGGAGGTGATCGCCGATGTGTTGCCCGCCGCCAAGGCCGGCGTCGTTCGG
>JACQFK010000353.1 GCA_016200125.1 Planctomycetota bacterium | reverse complement strand
TCGCGAGCGGCCCCATCAGGTGGACTGCGCGGCCGTCGTCGTCTCCCCGGTAGGCGGCCAGCACGCAGGCGTTGGCGACCTCGTTGGCGCTCTTGCCGCCGAACTCGCCGATCTCGACGCCCCAGACCATGCCGCCCTCTTCGCCGCGGACGTGCTTCACGAAGGCCCGCTTCTTGAGGGCGACGAGGCCTTCTTCGATGATCTTCGAGGCCTTGCGCGCGGCGCCGAGGACGTCGCGGCCTTCGAAGCTGTCGAGCGTGGCGAGCACCGCCGCGCAGCAGAGCGGATTGGCGCTGAAGGTGTCGGAGCCCTCGCCGTAAGTCAGGGCGCCGAAGATGTCCGCCCGCCCCGCGGCGCAGGCCGCGGGCACGCCGTTCCCGAGGCCCTTGCCCAGGACGACGATATCCGGATCAAGCCCGTAGGTCTCGAAGGCGTACATCCGACCCGTGCGGCCGAAGTTCGCCTGGATTTCATCGAGAATGAACACCGCGCCGGTCTCGCGGCAGAACTCCCGGAGCATCTGCAGATAGGCCTTCGGCGGATGGAAGGAGCCGCCGCCGCCCAGATAGGGCTCGGTGATCAGGCAGGCGATGCCCCGGCCTTCGGACTTGATCTTGTCGAGCTCCGCGCGATACGGCGCGGGATCGAAGGGCGCGCCGCGGAGCGAAACGTCCCGGCACTCCTCCTTCGGGAAGGAAATGAAGCGGACGCGCGGGTCGCGGTTCTTGTCGTTTTCGCCCCCCGTCACCGCCTCAGCCAGGCCCTTCTTCCCGTGGAAGCCGTCGCGCGTGGCGATGATGAGGTCGCGTTGGGGGTCGACCGCGAGCGAGGCCCAGAGCGCCTTCTGGATCGCCTCGGAGCCCGAGGCCGCCCAGAGGATCTGCTCCAGCCGCTTCCCGCCGGACTTGGATTGGAGGTTCGCGACGAGCCGGCGGCAGGCCTGGGCCTCCACTTCGGCGATGGCGTTGTACGCGGTCAGCGGCGCCGCCTGGAAGTAACCCTTGGCGGGCGGCTTGCCCGACCAGCCCATGTAGCCGAGAAACTTCTTCTGCCAGTCGGCCGGGTTGTGGCCGAGGTTCGAGACGAGCACGCCCGAAGTGTAGTCGTAGAGCTTCCGGCCGTCGGAGGTCCAGTGATAGACGCCCGCGCTCCTGGCGATCGAAATCTGCGTGGGCGTGAAGGTCCGCAGCGCGACGGGCTCGCGCTCGCCGATCTGCCGGCGGACCTCGTTGGATCGGTTCTCGCCCGGGTGTTGAATGGCCATGCTTATCTCGAATATAGAACGATCGGGTCGGCGGCTCCGGGGAGATGAAGCGTCATCCGCCCGTTCGCGTCGATGCGCACGACGCCGTCGGGCTTCCCCCGGGCGGCCTGGTCCAGGATCGCCTCCATGGCCTGGACGGCGGCGACGACCTGGCGGTCGGCCGTGAGGTCGTTGTAGATGAGCGCGCGCATCTCCGCCAGGCGGCTGCGGCGGCCGTCGGCCGGACCGCCGTACTACACGTAGGACACCTCTTCCACGAAGCGCCGGAGAACCTCCACGCCGTAGCCCCGCTGGCTCCTATCGCCCCAGGGCTCGACGAAGGTCCCGTTGTAGTGGGTGTTCATCGTGATCTTGAAGGGGTTCGGCGTCTTCCCCTCGATGGTCAGCTCGATGCCACGCTTCCGCGAGTGGCCGTTCCAGACGCCATTGTCGAAGCGGAACTGGACCTCCTGTTCGACGTATCCGGGGAAGTTCTCGGGGTTCACCCAGCTCGTGTGGATGTCGAAGGCCGCCTCGCGGCCGTCCTCATACTCGTAGATCATCCGGAGCTGGACCGAGTCCCAGGTGGGACCGTCGGCGGGACCCACGATCCCCCGCTGTCCCGTGCAGGCGACCGTCTTCAGCCGGCCGCCGAAGGTGAAGTCGATGAGCTTGATGTAGTGGACGGCGACGTAGGTGCCGGGATTCCGTCCCTTGATCCACTCGGCGAACTGCCCCTTCGAGATGCTCTTGGGCTCCAGCAGGGAGCAGTAGCCGTTGTTCACGTGAGAGAGGTCGCCGTCGTGCACGAGCGTGCGCAGCTTCTTGTGGTCCGGATCGCAGAGCTTGTGGTAGACGACCTTGGCCAGGACGCCCTTCTCCTGCGCGAGCGCGACGAGCTCGTCGAGCTGCTGGAGCCGGAGCACCGAGGGCTTCTCGATGATCACGTGGCGCCCCGCCTGGATCGCCTTCCGCGCGGCCTCGTAATGGCGGTCGTCGGGCGAGGCCACGCAGACAAAGTCGACCCCCGAGGCGATCATCCGGTCGACGCTGTCGGCCCCTTCGAAGCTGGTGAAGTCCCCGATGCGGGTCCCGGCCTCCTTCTTGTAGGCCCGGGCGCGAGTGCCGGTCCGGGTCGCCACGGCCGCCAGGGCGACGGACGCGAATCCGAAGTCCCGGCGGTAGAGGCCGCCCGCGTGGAGCGCCTCGAACATCGGGCGGTAGGTGTCGTCGAAGATCATCCCCATCCCGACAATGCCGGCGCGGAGGGCGTGCGACTGCAGGTTGGGGGCGTTCATGGGCGGACAGGATATCACAGACCCCGGTTCAAGGCACGGAGGATCGCGCGGGCCATCCGCGCGGCCGAGCCTTCGGAGAAGGCGAAGAAGAGCGAGGGTTCGGTCGCCTCGAATTCCAGCAGCACGGGGCGTCCGTCCGCACCGGGCGCCATGTCCACCCTCGCGTAGAGCAGCCGCTCCGGCCCGCCCGGAACGAGCGTCAGCGCCCGGTCCGCCAGCTCGCGCTCGGCGCCGCCGATCTCCCGCGCCCGGATGTCCTCCTTCGCGAAGAGCCCGCCCACCATGTTCACGGCGGACTGCAGGATCGGGCCCTTGCGGATCGCGTGACTGTAGGCGCCCCCGATGAAGATCGCCGCGGTCTCCCCCGCCGCGTCAATGCCGGACAGGTAGGGCTGGGCCATCACCGTGCGGCCCGCGGCCTGCAGCCGCGCGACGTGCGGGGAGGCCGCGGCCTTCTGCGAGGCCGTGTATCGGGCGGTGTCCATGGATCCGGCCGAGACGGCGGGCTTGACGACGAAGTCTCCCTCGAAGGGCAGCGAGATCCGGTCGCCGGGCTCGATCCAATGCGTGGGCACGACGGGCAGGCCCTGACGCGACATCTCCCGGAGGTAGCGCTTGTCGGTGTTCCAGCGGAGGATTTCCGCGGGATTGCAGAGCCGCGTGACCGAGGAGACCCGGGCGGCCCAGGCGAGGAACTCGTCCCGGCGCGGCACGTAATCCCAGGTCGAGCGGACGACGGCGAGCGAATAGGCGCGCCAGTCGACGGCGGGATCGTCCCAGACCGCAACCTCGTGGAGAACCCCGGCGTCCTTGAGGGCCGTGCAGAGGGGCGGCAGATCTTCGTCCAGTTCCCGCGCGGACGCGGCCGTGACGAGGACGACCTTGCTCATGAAGTGCCAGGAGCCTATCAGGCGGCCGCGGGTTTGGCTACTTTTCCGCCTTGAGCGGGCGCCAGCGGAGGTTGCGGAAGGCCACGGGTCCGTGGTCGCCCTGGAGCATGATCGGCCCCTCGGGCTTCTCGTCCTCCCAGGCGCCGGCGCGCGTCGTCCCGCTGACCTCGACGTTCTCGTGCACGACGCTGTCGTTGTGCGAGACCTTCACGAACTTCGCGTTCGCGGTCTTCTTTCCCTCCGCGTCGAAGCGGGGGGCGCGGAACACGATGTCGAAGGACTGCCACTCGCCCGGCGGCTTCGAGGCGTTCACCCTGGGCGCGTGGCCCTCGTAGCCCTCTTTGCCCGGACCCCGCTTCGGATCCCAGCGCTGGTAGATGCCGCCGCAGTCGCTGTAATGCGGCTCCTTCACGCCGAAGCTGTCGAGGATCTGGACTTCGTAGCGCCCCATGAGATACACGCCGGAATTCGAGCCCTTCGAAACCATGAACTCGACGTGGACCTCTACGTCCCCGATCGAAGCCGACGTGAAGAGGTTCGAGCTGCGGCCCTCCTTGCCGTTGAGGAGGACGCCCTTCCCCTCCTTCCCGACGAGCTTCTTCGGATCGGCGGCATCAAGCGACGTTTCGCCCACCGCCAGCCAGGCGTTCGTCGGCTGCTTCCAGGCCTGCAGGCCGGCGTCGCCGATCAGCTCGGTCCAGCCGTCCTGGAGGCAGGCCGCGAGCCAGAGGGCGCAGATCAGGCGCATGTCAGATGAGCTCGGCGACGGGCTCGCGGTCGTCCAGCACGTACTGCGGGCGGCCGTTCAGGTCCGGAATGGTCGCGGAGGGATCGATGCCCAGCACGTGGTAGAGCGGCCCGGCCAGTGGTCGCGGCCGCCGTACGAGTTGATCCGCGGCGTGCGCCCGAACTCGCCCCAGACGACCACGCAGACTTCCTTGTCCAGGCCGCGCTCGTGCAGGTCGCTGATCAGCGCCGAGAGGCAGCTGTCATAGAGCGGCAGCAGCGTGCGGTAGCCCTCGAAGATCGATCCCGAGCTGGCGTCGCAGTGGTGGTCCCAGGTGCCCACCTGCATCGAGACGAAGGTCACGCCCGCCTCCACCAGCCGGCGCGCCCGCACGAAGGCCTCCCAGTCCCAGTGAGCCGGGCCGCGATAGTACTTGAACTGGTTCCCCGTGACGCGGTAGCGGTCCAGGACCTGCGGCTTCTCGTCGCTGAGGTCGAAGGCCTTCCGCGCCCGTCCGCTGGTGAGCATGTCGAGCGCCTGGGTGGAGAAGGCGTCGGCGGCGCCCATCTCGCCCGTGGCGTCGGCGTCGCGCCGCAGCGTGTCGAGGGTGTCGAGGAGGTCCTTGCGGCTCCGGAGCCGCGAGAGGTCGATCTGCTTCGTGACCTCGAGGCTCTTGAGGCCCCGGTCGGCCGGGGTGAAGGCCCGGTGGCGCGCCCCCGCGTAGAGCGGCTGCTCCGCCTCGGCGATCTCGCCGTTGTCCCCGTTCAGGCTCACGAACTTGGGCAGCGCGGCGTCCCGGTCCGTCGTCATCCGGCTCACGAAGGATCCGAAGGACGGCCGGCGCTGATTCTTCGGGAAGCCGGTGAAGATCTCGATGCGCTGGTGGTCGGGCTCCACCCAGGTGGCGCTGCGCACGACGGAGAACTTGTCGGCGATCCGCGCCTGCTTGGGGAGCAGCTCGCAGAGGCTCATCCCCGGCACGCTGCTGCGGATCGGCCGGAACTCGCCGCGGATCTCGGCCGGGGCGTCGGGCTTCATGTCGTAGGTGTCGACGTGGCTGGGGCCGCCGCCCAGGCAGATCATGATCACCGAGCGGGCCTTGGCCGCCGGCGCCACGGCGCCGTGGGCCTTGAGGCGGAGGAAATCGGGCAGCGCCAGGCCGCCGAGCCCGAGGCCTCCCGCCTTGAGGAAGCTGCGGCGCGACAGCCCGTCGCAGTACCGCGCGCGCCCGCCGTTGAAGAAGGTCAGCATCGGAACGGTTCCTCTACTACTGATAAGGCGTTCCCCCAGAGTCTGTGGCCCGGCGCGCAAAAACATTACTCCATTTCGGCGGCGCGGTCCGAAGGAGGGCGGGTATCATATCGATCATGATCCCGCGCGGACTTCTGCTCCTCTTCGGCGCGCTGCTCGTCCGGCCCGCGGCGCCCCCCCGCGTGTTCGTCGTCGACTCCCTCCAGCGCGTCCGGCCCAAGGACGCCCCGGGAACGCTCAAGGAGGCGCGGATCAAGGCGGCGCGGAACGAGGCCGAGGCCTTCCAGGTGGTCGTCCGCGCCGGCGAGGGCGGACTCAAGGAGGTGACGGCGGAGGCCTCCGACCTCAAGGGCGAGGGCGACCGCCTGATCGAGCGGCGCCACGTGTCGCTCTTCCGCGAGCACTACCTCGACGTGAAGACGCCGACGATCAAATCGAAGGACGGCCCCGGGCTCTATCCCGACGCGCTCCTCCCGATGTCCCTGCCCAAGTCAGAGGCCCCGGCGAAGCCGCCCCGCTTCGTGGGAGCCCCCTTCTCCCTGGCGGCGGACACGAACCAGCCGCTCTGGGTCGAGGTGGCCGTGCCGAAGGATGCGGCTCCGGGGTATTATTCCGGCCAGATCACGATCAGTTCCGCCGGCCAGCGGCCGACGACCGTGCCCGTGACGCTGTCCGTGTGGGACTTCACGCTCCCCGACACCCCCACGCTGCGGACCAATTTCGGCGGCCTGGGCAAGCGCCTCCTCACCGGCCACGTCGGCTTCAAGCCCGACACGGCGCCCTACCGGAGCCTGGAACGGCGCTACGCGGAAGCCATGGCCGCCCACCGCCTCTGCCCGCCCATCCCGCCCTATCTGCGCCCGAAGATCGGGCCCGACGGCGCGATCGATGCGAAGGAGACCCACGCGGGGCTCCAGGAATGGATGCGGCTCTTCCGCGTCAACGGCCTCCGCGTCGACCTGCAGGGCGAAGACCCCGCCGGCAAGGACCGCGACCGGAACCTGAAGTACCTGCAGACGACCTGGGCCTATCTCAAGGAGAACGGCTGGGAGAAGCTCGCCTACGTGTACGTGATCGACGAGCCGAACGATCCGAAGGCGTACGAAGAGGTGCGGCGGCGCGCGAAGCTCGTCCGCGAGGCCGCGCCGGGCCTGAAGATCCTCTGCACCGAGCAGCCCGTCCCGCAGGAGGCCGCCTGGGGGACGCTGGTCGGCAGCGTCGACATCTGGGTTCCGCTCTGGCCGCTCTTCGACGAGAAGAGCGTCGCGGAGCGCCAGCAGGCGGGCGAGGAGGTCTGGTCCTACACGGCGCTCTGCCAGGGCAAAGCCGGCGAGGACACCCCCTTCTGGCAGCTCGACTTCCCCCTGCTCAACTACCGGATCCCCGCCTGGACGAGCCGGCGCTACGGCCTCACGGGCCTGCTCTACTGGACCGTCGTGTACTGGCCCGAGGGCGACACCTGGATGAATCCGCTTACCTACAAGAAGCAGTACAACGGCGAAGGCTCCCTCTTCTACCCGGGGACCGACGCCGGCATCGACGGCCCCGTCGCGTCGATGCGCCTCAAGGCGCTTCGGGACGGGCTCGAGGACTACGAGTACCTGGTCCTCGCCGGGGACGCCGGCGCCGCGAAGGCGGCCGCGCTCGCGAAGAGCTGGACGAAATGGGAGACCGATCCCGCGAAGCTCGCCGCCGCGCGCGAGGAGCTCGCGAAGATCATCCTCGAGAAGAAGAAATAGCCGTCGAGGGAGGACGTTCATGACCCATCGGATCCTTCTGTCGCTGGCGCTCTGCCTCTGCGCCTGCGCCTCCCCCGACGCGCGGCAGGACCGGCCGCCGGCCGCGGGGCTCCAGGGCTACAAGGTCGACCCCGCCTGGCCGAAGAAGCCCGCGACGATCAGCTGGGGCGACGTGCCGGGCGTGGCGGTCGACGCGAAGGACAACGTCTGGATGTTCACCCGGAAGGCGCCGAACCTCCAGGTCTACTCGCCCGAGGGGGAGCTGATCAAGACCTGGCCCGATCTCGAGCACAAGTCGGCCCACCACCTCAAGTTCGACCGCGAGGGCAACGTCTGGCTCGCCGACGTGGGCCTCCACACGGTGCGCAAATTCTCCCCCGACGGCAAGCTGCTGCTCACGCTCGGCACGCCGGGCGTCGAAGGCGTGGACTAAACCCACATGAACAAGCCCACCGACATGGCGGTCACGCCGGCGGGCGACATCTTCGTCTCCGACGGCTACGGAAACAACCGGGTCGTCCACTTCGACAAAAGCGGCACGTTCGTGAAGGCCTGGGGCAAGCTGGGGGCGGGGCCCGGCGAGTTCAACCTCCCCCACGCCATCTGCCTCGATTCGAAAGGCCGGCTCTACGTCGCCGACCGCACGAACGCGCGGATCCAGGTCTTCGACCAGAGCGGCGCCTTCCTCGAGCAGTGGCGCAACCTGATCGTCCCCTGGGGCCTCTGGATCACGCCGAAGGACGAGATCTGGGCCTGCGGCTCGTCGCCGACGTTCGGTCAGAACAGCCAGAACATGACGGGCATCCCCCCGCCCGACCAGGTCTTCATGCGCTTCGCGACCTCCGGCAAGCTCCTCGAGCTGTGGTGCCCGAAGCTGGGCGTCGAGGGGCAGGACAAGCCGGGCGAGACGAACTGGGTCCACGCGCTGGCGATGGATTCGAAGGGCAATCTCTATGCGGGGGACATCAAGGGCAAACGGCTCCAGAAGTTCACCGCCGTCCGCTAGAGATACAAAGGGCGACCGGCCGGGGTGAGCCGACCGGTCGCCCGGGTTTCGGGAATAGCCGAGCTTGAGAGGCTACTTCACCACGATCTTGGTGGCCACGCCTTCCTTGACCCAGACCTCGACTTCCTTGCCGACGGTCAGGTCGCCCTCGATCTTGGTCTCCTCGCTGATCTTGAACGACTTCGAGTCGTCCCCGACCTGGACCGAAATCGTCTTGCCGTCCTCATAGGCCGTGACCTTGCCCGTGGCCGCGGGATCGTCCTTGGCCAGGGCCATCAGCGGCGCGCCCGCCACCAGCACCAGGGCGAACGCCAGGACCGCCACCACCGCTCCAATCTGCCCGATCTTCATCAGATCCTCCGGAACCTTTCCCTCTCCTTCCACGCCGCCCCCGCGGCGGAAAGGCGCGCCGCGCGGACGGGGGCCGACCGAACGGACGGCACGCGAATCACGTGACGCGGGCGGGCCGAGCGTTACACCGGAAAAGCGGAGGAGGGATCAGTCCTTGACGTGGTAGTAGTAGCGTTCCTGGTAGGCCTGGGCGGAGCGGAGGAGCGCGGGGTCGGCCCCGTAGGCCCGGGCGAAGCGGAGCCGCTCCGTCTTCGACAGCAGCAGCCGCGCCCACTTCAGGAGCGAGGCCAGGTCCCGCACGCGGCCGGCGCGCGGGAACAGCTTCCAGCGCCAGATCCCCGCGAAGGGCACGTCGATCACGTTGAGGGCGTAAGCGTCGCCGCTCTTCGTCAGGAGCAGGTTCTTCGACCTGAGCGTGTGGATGAAGAACTTCCCGTCGTGGGCGCGGCGGAGCAGCTTCGCGAAGTGGTCGATGAGCCGGAGGCGCTCCGCGCGGCCGGGGAACGGGAAGGGCGCGGACTTCACGTCGTAGATGTAGGTCCAGAGCGGCACGGCGTCCTCGATCGCCCGCGTCATGACGAAGCTCTCGCTCAGGAAGCCGAGCGTCCGCGACTGGCCCCAGGCCAGCGCCTGCGGGACCTGGAAGCCCAGTTCCGCGAGCCGCAGCAAGTTGCGGTACTCACGACCCGCCCGAGAGGCGACAAAGAGCGTCCGCAGGCGCCAGAGCCCGGAGTACGCGAGCTACGTTCGGTCGCGGGAGGCATCGCCGCTCCCCACTTCGCGACCACGTCGGCCGGCGAGGCGAGGCCGTCGAAGAGCGGGCGCTGGTCCGGGTGGACGACGAGCTCCACCCCGTGGATCAGCATCGCCGGAGGACCGCGTAGTGATGGCCGGACGCGATCCGCGAGAGCGGGATCGTGGTGACGACCTCCCAGCCGACGCTCCGGGCCACGTCGCGGAGCTCCTGGGTGGTCATCGTGACCTTGGGGCGCTTCTTGTTGAAGGGCTTCCGGACCATCCGGAGGATGTTCTTCAGCGACCAGGTGTGGAAGAAGGTCAGGATGACGTTTTTCTTCGACACGCGGCAGAGCTCGCGGATGTACTGGTGCCGCTCCTTCTGGTCGGGAACGTGGTGAAAAAGCCTCGCCGAGAAGGCCACGTCGACCGCCTGGTCCTTGAGCGGCATCTGGAACGCGGAGCCCACGCCGAGCGAGGGCTTCCATTCCGCGAGGTTCTGGCGGACGAATTTCAGCATCTCGAGGGAGATGTCCATCTCGACAAAGCGCTTCCCGAAGGGCTGGAAGGCCTTGAAGAGGCGGC